>JASFPU010000406.1:0-3848 GCA_050115855.1 Holophagae bacterium | reverse complement strand
GGGCAGCTCGTTCCGGTCGGAGATCTTCGCCTCGGAAGTGTCAGCGAGCTGTGACCGACCCGTCATCGTCGCCTCATTCCTTACCGGCCTCCCCACTCGACCTTGAGCGCAGGGGCAACCCGGAGACCACACGTCCCAGCCGGAGCGCCCCGGGGAGGCGCTCATGGCAACACCGGTCGCGACCCACTCACGTCACACCGGAATCACATTCTTCTGCGTCGGAGCGGTTCTGGCAGGTCTTCTCTCGCCAGCGCCCGTCGCGGCTGCGGAACCACCCGGCACCCAATACGCTGCGTTTCACGACATCGTCAAACGCGGACCGAGTATCCACCGCGACATCCCCAACTACCTCGTCAATCGTCAGCTCTCGGCCGCGTTTCACGACGCCCTCAAGCGCATCAGGGGGCTCGAATCGTGTCGAGGTCTGTTCGAACGCCTCGGCGCCGACGGTTTCGAGGTGCTGGCCGACACGACGTACATCTACGCGGAGACCGGGAGCTTCAGGTCGGTGTGCGACGCAGCCTGCGCCTTTACCACGGTTGGAGGCTCGATGGTCGGTCTGTGCGCGCAGTTCGGCCGGATCTCGGTCGCGGACGCGGCGCAGGTGCTGATCCACGAGGCGCTGCACAATGCCGGTTTGACCGAGCAACCCTCCGACCCCGACGGGCCCACCCCCGACGAGATCGACGACATGGTCGTCCACGCTTGCGGCTTCTAGGGGTCGGCAAGGCCCCGGCATCGGCGGTCGATCGGCGACATCGAGAGCCTCATGGTCCTCGAGAGTCGGTCATGAGGACGATACAGCCCATCGCTGTCGCAGCCGTTCCAGCTGTCGCACTCGCGCATCTGCAGCGGCAACTGCGCCGAAATCAGCCGGATGGTCTCAGCAAGGACCTTTCGATCCCAGATCGTGTATCATGAATCTGTCAAATCCGGACAGCCGTGAACCAGACACGATCGGACGGGGGAGTTCGCATGGCGGAATCTCTGTCGTGCATTCGGCCGATGGGCCTTTTGCTTGTCGTGGCGGTCTTGCTGCCGGCGGTTGCAATGGCGCAGGTCGACAGCGCGGTGCTCGTGCTCCACGCCGTCGACGCGGACGAGGAGCCTCTCGCCGGGGTGACGATCGTCCTGCGATCCGAGCGAACCGGCGCCGAGCGCACGGCGACAACCGACGACAGCGGGCGGGCGACGATCCCGGCCCTGCCGCCGGGCGCGTGGCAGCTCAGTGCGTCCCGAAAGGGCTGTCAGACGATCACCGACCAACCGCTCGAACTGCTCGTCGGGCAGACCGTGCACCTCCGCCTGGTCCTGCAGACCGTGGCGTCCGGATCGGTGACGGTCAGCGGCGAGCTGCCGGTGATCGACCTGCACAAGCGGGACGTCTCGACCAACATCCTCTCCGAGCAGATCACGAATCTGCCGGTGCCCGACCGGCGGTTCGAGCAGCTGGCGTTTCTGTCGTCGAACGTCCAGCCCGACCGGGCGGCGTTCTACAACCGCGGCGGCAGCCCGGTCGTCGGCAACGCCGGCACCGGGTGGGCCAACGTCTACCTCGTCGACGGCCTCGACCTGACGGAGCCGACCAACGGACAGGCGGCGATCCGGATCAGCCAGGACGCGATCCGCGAGTTCCGGGTGGTCGGCCAGCGCTTCGACGCCGAGGTCGGTCAGACCACGGGTGGCGGGCTCGCCGTGGTCACCAAAACCGGCGGCAACGAGGTGCACGGGTCGGTCTTCGGCTTCGTCCGGTCCGACGCGCTCCGCGCCCAGGGGGCGCTCGAGCAGGACGAGGCCGACTACTCGCGTTGGCACGCGGGCTTCACCCTCGGCGGGCCGATCGTGCGCGATCGGACGCACTACTTCGCGGCCTTCGAGCACCTTGACGAGGATGACATCGCACTGTTCCGACCCGGCGGCGACTTCACCGGCATGGACGAGGACGTGCCGTTCCCGACGACTCAGACCACCGCGCTCCTGAGCCTCGACCACATGTTCTCGTCTGCGAGCTCCGGCACCGCCAGGTTCGCGGCGGAGCGGTACCGCAGGGACAACTACCAGGTCGGTGGCCCGATCTCTCAGGAGTCGGGCTGGAGCTTCGACTACGACATCCTGACGCTCCTGCTCGGCCACACCTGGGTGCTGTCACCGAACGGCCTCAACGACCTGCGGGTCCTCGGGCACACCGTCGACGCCGCCGGTACCACCAACTCCGACAATCTCGGCGAGTGGTTCTCCTTCGGGAACACGCTGCAAACCGGTGCCAGCATCGTTGGGTCGAGCTCGGTCGAGGTGAACCGCTTCCAGCTTCAGGACACACTGCACTGGCAGATCGGACGCGGCCACCACCTGAAGACCGGGGTTCTCTACCAGCACGACCGGACGCCCATGACGCAGGAGAGGTACGAGGCCGGCGTGCTGTTCTACGCAACCGACGATCGGTCGTTTCCAATGCTGTACCTGTTCGGCACAGGATCGAGCGCTGCAACCTACTCGACCGACCTCATCGGCGCGTTCATCCAGGACGACTGGCGGCCGACCGATCGGCTCACCGTCGGCCTGGGGCTGCGCTACGACCTCGACCTCAACGGCACCAACCCGGGCTTCAGCCACCCGCTGGTCGGGGACCGCGGACGCGATACCGACAACATCCAGCCTCGCCTCGGATTCACCTGGGACCTCGCGGGCGACGGGCGCACCATCCTGCGCGGCGGCGTCGGCCGCTATGTCGGCCGGATGAACCACAATCCGCCGACGTGGGAGCTCCAGCTCAACGGCGTCACGGGCCGGAGGCTGCAGAGCCGCGTCGGCGTTCCAGGGCTGCCGCTGGACCCGAACGACCCTGACGCAACCGGTCTGCTGCTGCACCCCGACGTGTATCTACTCTCCGACGAGCTCGAGGCGCCCGAGTCGATCCAGGCGAGCGTCGGCCTCAGCCGGCGGCTCGGTCGCACTGGGCTGGTTCTCGAGGCGGACGCGGTCTATGTCGAGGGCGACCACGAGCTCGTCTTCCACGACACCAACTGGGACGGCAACCCGCACGCGCGACCGAACCCCGACTTCAACAGGATCGACCGCTTCACCAGCGAGGGCCACTCGCGCTATGCGGCACTCGTCGTCGGGGTCGGCGGCACGCTTCGCGGCGGCCACCTCCTGACCTCGTCGCTGACCCTCTCCGACAAAAAGAACATCATGGACGACGCCCTCGGATCGGTCGCACCGAGCGACCCCACCGACATCGAGGGCGAGTGGGGACGGAGCGACTCCGACGAGCGCATCCGTCTCGTCGTCAGCGGCATCTTCCGCCTGCCCTGGGGCTTGACACTGGCGCCGGTCTACCAGTACGGCAGCGGCCGGCCGTGGACGGCCTACGCGGGCTTCGACGTCAACGGCGACGGCCAGCAGTGGGACCGACTGGCCGGCGACAACCGTCACGGCGAGGACGGTCCGCGCTTCAGCCAGCTGGACCTCCGCCTGACCAAGGCGATCTCGTTGTCCGGCACCACCCAGCTCGAGGTCATCGTGGAGGCCTTCAACCTGTTGAACACCACCAACTACGACGTCACCTCGGTCGACGGGGCGCGGTTCTATCAACGATTCGACGAGACGATCGGCCAGCTCGTGACCTACCCGAACCCACGCTTCGGAAGCTACACCGCGACCCTTTCGCCACTCGAGGTCCAGCTGGGCTTGCGATACGCCTTCTGACCATCGGTCAGTGGGGCAGCCCGAGCCGGTCGCTCAGCTCATCAAACCGCGGCTCGTCGGGGATCGGCACCGGCGATTCGGTCCGGAAGGCCACCACCAACGGGTCCTTCCGTTGGAGTGCCTCGTCAAAGCTGGCGTAG
>JASFPU010000405.1:0-3861 GCA_050115855.1 Holophagae bacterium | reverse complement strand
TCATGCTGGCCGGCGCGATGTACCGCTTCGACACCTACATCACCGCCTACAACCCGGCGCCTGGGAAGACGTACTTCCCATCCCTGCTCGAGATCTACATCACCGTCGGGGTGATCGCGCTGGAGATCACGCTGTATTACTGGATCGTCAAACGTTACCCGATCATCGGTGGTCTGTCCGCCGATGAGTCGGCTGCTTAGAAGGGGGTCTCAGATGGCCAAAATGATCACTGTCGACCCGATCACGCGGATCGAGGGTCATCTGCGGATCGACGTCGAGGTTGACCGCGGAAAGGTCCAGAACTCCTGGTCCTCGGGTCAGATGTGGCGCGGGATCGAGAAGATCCTCGAGGGTCGCGACCCGCGCGATGCGTGGGCCTACACCCAGCGCATCTGCGGTGTGTGCACCACGGTCCACGCCGTCGCGTCGGTTCGCTCGGTCGAGAACGCACTCGGCATCGAGGTGCCGATGAACGCGCAGCTGATTCGCAACCTGATCGTCGCGGCGCACGCGCTGCACGATCACATCGTCCACTTCTACCACCTGTCGGCGCTCGACTGGGTCGACGTCGTGTCGGCGCTCAGCGGCAGCCCGGCGCGGGCGTCCAAGCTCGCCGAGTCTCTGTCACCGTGGCCCGGCAACAGCGAGAAAGCGCTGGCCGCGGTCAAGGAGAAGGTCAAGAGCTTCGTCGAGGCCGGCCAGCTCGGCATCTTCACCAACGGCTACTGGGGCCACCCGGCGATGAAGCTGTCGCCCGATGTCAACCTGCTGGCGGTCGCGCACTACCTGCAGGCGCTCGACGCCCAGCGCAAAGCGCTGCAGGCGGTCGCGATCCTCGGTTCGAAGACACCGAACATCCAGAACCTGACGGTCGGCGGCGTGCAGAACGCCATCAATCTCGACAATCAGGCGACGCTCAACATGACCAAGCTCTACGCGGTCAAGAGCCTCCTCGAGGAGGTCAAGGCGTTCGTCGATCAGGTCTACGTTCCGGACGTCTGCGCCATCGGCGCGATGTACGCCGACTGGACCAACTACGGCGCCGGCGTGACCAACTACCTCGCGGTTCCGGAGATGCCGACCGACACCGCCGGCACCCAGTTCGACATGCCGGGCGGCACGATCATGGGTGCCGACCTCGGCTCCGTGAAACCGATCACAGGCTTCAACGATCCGTACTTCAAGGACAACGTGGCCGAGAGCATCGCCCACTCCTGGTACGACGGCGACTGGCAGCTCCACCCGTGGGAGGAGGACACGGTTCCGAACTACACCGGGTTCGACGGCGAGGGCCGGTACTCCTGGGTCAAGGCGCCGCGCTTCCAGGGCAAACCGATGCAGGTCGGACCGCTGGCCCAGGTGCTGTGCGCCTTCGCCCAGGGCGACGAGACCACCGCCAAGTGGGCGACCGCCGCACTCGACATCGCGTCGTCGGTGGCCGGCACGAAGCTCGGCCCCGGCATCCTGCACTCGACCATCGGACGGCACGCCGCACGCGCGATTCGTTGCGCGGTCATCAACGAGCACGCGCTCAAACACTGGGACCTGCTGGTCAACAACATCGCCAGCGGCGACACCGCGACCTTCACGCCGTTCGAGTTCCCGCGCGGCACGATCCAGGGTGTCGGGTTCCACGAGGCGCCGCGCGGCACGCTGTCCCACTGGTGCGTCATCGAGGACGGCAAGATCGCCAAGTACCAGTGTGTCGTGCCGTCGACCTGGAACGCCGGACCGCGCGACGCAGAGGGCCAGATGGGCCCGTACGAGGCGTCCCTCGTCGGCAACCCGATTGCGGACGACGAGCGGCCGCTCGAGGTCCTTCGCACCATCCACTCGTTCGACCCGTGCCTCGCCTGCGCCATCCACACCCTCGACCCCGAGGGGAACGAGAAGGCCACGGTGAAGGTGCTGTAGGTCGATCGTCGATCAACCACTCCGGGCCGGGGGGCGACCCCCGGCCCGTTTTTTGAGCTTTCAGCTTTCAGCCATCGGCCGTCAGCTCCGTCGCATCAGCTCTCGAGGCTCCGATCGTCGATCAAGCTGAAAGCTGTCCGCTGATGGCTGAAAGCTCAATGCTCTGCGATAATCACCGAATGAGCGACGCGAAGAAACCCATCCGAATCGTCGGAATCGGCAACGTTCTCATGGGGGACGACGGCCTCGGCCCCTACACCATCAAGGTCCTCGAGAGCCGGTACGAGTTTCCGAGCTGCATCGAGCTCGAGGACGGCGGGACGCCAGGCCTGGATTTCATGCCGTACCTGGCCGGCGCGCGCTCGCTCATCGTGCTCGACACCGTTTCGTCGAGCGGCGAGCCGGGAACACTGAAGGTGTACCGTGATCAGGAGATCATCGGTTCGGCTCCCCCACCCCGACTGTCGCCCCATCAGCCCGGGCTGAGAGAAGCGCTGATGGCCGCCGAGCTGACGGACTCGAGCCCCGACGAGATCGTTCTCCTCGGTGTCGTTCCGCTCACCCTGGAGCAGGGCACGACACTGTCCGATCCCGTCCAGGCGGCGGTCGAGGACCTGGTCGCGGCCGTGGTCGCGGAGCTCGAGCGGCTCGGGGCCGCACCGACGCCGCTCGACCCGCCACGCACGCCCGACGTCTGGTGGACCTGACGATGGCCACCCAGACGACCGAATCCGGAGCCTATGGAATGCACTTGAGCCGCAGCCACGAACGCATCCTGGTCTCGCTGATCGCACTGCACAGCTTCATGGTCGGCGCGATGTTCTGCACCGCCCCGCAGTGGACCATGCAGTTCGCCGGTTGGCCGGGAATCGAACCGGTCTTCTTCGCCTACCAGGCCGGTATCTTCCACATCGTGCTCGGTCTCGCCTATCTGATCGAGTACCACCGGTACCGGGGCGTCTCCATTCTCATCGCAGCCAAGGTCATCGCCTTCGTCTTTCTGACCGCCGCGACGGTGATCGATCCGATTCCCTGGGCGGTGTGGACCTCCGGCGTCCTCGATGGACTGATGGCGTTGGCAGCCTGGTGGGTGCATCGGAGCGTCGCACACGCCGGATCGACGCTCGGCAGTTGACCGTCGATCGCCGGGCGATCGGTCAGACCGGAACCGCGGTCGGCCTCTCCTCGTCGGCGATCTCCTCACCGCTCAGGTCCTCGTAGACCTCGAGCACCTGGTCGCAGCCGAACTCGACGGTCATGGTCAGGTAGGCGTACAACGCTCCCTCGAGGCCGATCGCGTCTGGGTCGTCGCGGACGACAGCGAGCGCAGACCGCTCAATCAACCTGAGCACATCGAGAATCTCCGTCACCGGGACGCCATCGGCGAATCGGGTGCTGGCGAAGTCGCGGCAGTAACCGAGAAACAGCCCCCGTTCCTGCGCGCGCACCGAGTTGAGGATGTGCCGCCAGGCGACCGTGAACCGCCACTCGAGCACCTGTGGACTGACCTGCTTCGTGATGCGAAAACGGGCGTCATTCTCCTGGTTGGCGAGCAGCTCGGCAAGAACCCGACGTCTGATCGCCTCCTGATGGCTTTCCAGCAAGCGGTGCACCCTCAGGTTCGGCCGCAACCGAACCCTCTTTTCGACGGCCTCGTTCCGTTGGGCCCACTCCAAGGGATCGGTCTTTCGATGCTCGATGAGAAACGCCATCCGCCGGTCCATGAAGAGCCGTGTCCTCGGTTGCCAGTCGAGCAGTGCGTGGGTCCGGCTTGCGTCGACATCGAGGGATTCGTCGATGTAGGACACCATCCACGGCCGTTCGAAGGGACGACGACCCAGGAGCCGCCCGACCAGGTCCCGCCCCCAGACACCGACACGCGCCAATGGAGCCGGCATGAAGATCGGCGTGCGGTTGTCGAC
The DNA here is from genome assembly GCA_050115855.1 of Holophagae bacterium. GTDB lineage: Bacteria > Acidobacteriota > Thermoanaerobaculia > Thermoanaerobaculales > Sulfomarinibacteraceae > JAHECW01. Next base: position 25 of record JASFPU010000405.1, on the reverse strand, counting down.
CCCCGAGTACCGGTGCACAAGTCGG
>JASFPU010000404.1:0-3870 GCA_050115855.1 Holophagae bacterium | reverse complement strand
CACGGAGCTCGCGGAGCGTTTGATTGCGGCCTTCCCGGCCGCCCGCTACGACCAACGAGCGCACGGACGGGAGCACTCGATCGAGGTTCAGCTTCCGTTTCTGCGCCGCCGTCGGTCGGACGTCGTGGTGCTGCCGATCTGTCTCGCCCACCTGAGCCTCGACGACAGCCTCACGCTGGGACGGGCGATCGCCGAGGTCATCGCCGGGCTCGACGAACCGGTCGGCATCGTCGCGTCGTCCGACATGTCGCACTACCAGCCGGACGACGAGGCTCGCCACCTCGACCACATGGCCATCGAGCCGGCTCTGGAGAGGGACCCCGAGGGGCTGTACGAGACCGTCCACCGGAACCAGATCACCATGTGCGGTGTGGTTCCGGCGACGGTGGCGCTGACCGCCGCCAACGCGCTCGGCGCCACCGGCGCGCACCTCGTCGCCTATGCCACCTCGGGAGACGTCAACGGCAACTACGATCAGGTCGTCGGCTACGCGGGCGTGTGCGTGCACGCGTAGCAGCGGCGCGGCCGCTGCGCCGCGTTGCCCCGCACCGCCATCTGTGATGGAATCCCACCGAGTCGCAGCGACGCGAGGGAGGCGGCCATGGACATCGGACTCGTCAAGGACCGGCGACCGTTCGAGCACCGGATCGGACTGACGCCGGGCGGCACTCGGGCGCTCACCGAGCGCGGCCACCGGGTCTTCATCGAGGACGGCGCCGGCGTCGAGGCCGGGTTCGTCAACGAGGCGTACGAAAAGGTCGGCGCCACCGTCGTCTACTCGGAGGACGACGTGCTGCTCCGGTCGGAGATGGTGCTGCGCGTGTCGCCGCCGCCGCCGTCCGACTTCCACCGCTTCCAATCGGGCCAGATCGTCGTGTCGAGCTGGCACCTCGCGCTCGCCCCCGCCGAGGGCATCACGACGCTGCTCGAGCGGGGTGTGACGACCGTCGGTTACGAGATCATCGAGAACGACGACGGCCGTGCACCGGTGCTCGAGGCGATGTCCGAGATCGCCGGACGGCTCGCGGTGATCGTCGGCTCGGGCCTGCTGCTCAACGAGTTCGGCGGCAAGGGCCTGCTGATCTGCGGTTCGCCGGGGATCCCACCGGCGTCCATGGTGATCCTCGGCGCCGGGACGCTCGGCCGGGCGGCGGCGCGCTACGCCGAGGGCATCGGCGCCCACGTCGTGATTCTCGACCGCGACATCGATGCCATGCGCCGGCTGCAGGACCACGTCGGATACGACGTGCCGACCATGATCGCCACCCGGCAGAATATCGAAAAGGCGCTCGCCTTCGCCGATCTCTTTCTGTGCGCGGTGGCGGTCCACGGCGAGCGGACGCCGATTCTGGTCACCCGGGACATGCTCAAGCTGATGAAGCCCCGATCGGTCATCATGGACCTCTCGATCGACCAAGGCGGCTGCTGCGAGACCTCCCGACCGACCGATTTTTCGAGCCCGACCTACGAGGTCGACGACATCATCCACTTCTGTGTCCCCAACCTGCCGTCGTCGGCGTCGCGGGCGTCGACCCGGGCGCTGACCAACTCGATGCTGCCGTTCATCGAGGCGATCGCAGATCAGGGGTTCGACGCGGCGATCCGTTCGTCGAGCGCGATTCACCGCGGGACATACACGTACGCCGGCAACTGTGTCCGCCGACAGCTGGCCGAGGACCTCGGGGTGCCCTACCTCGACGTCGGCGCCGAGTGAGGAGCGGATGATGAACTGGCTCGACATCTACCGAAGCCACACGACGACAGCCGACGAGGCGGTTCGGGACATCCGGTCCGGCGACCGGGTCTGGGTCCACCCGGGCTGCAACACCCCGGTCCGTCTCATCGACGCGATGGTCGCCCGCGCTCCGGAGCTCGACAACGTCGAGGTCGTCCACATCCTGACCTTGGCCGACGCGCCGTACGTCAACCAGGGCATGGAGCCCCACTTCCGGCACCGGGCGTTGTTCACCGGCGGCAACGTGCGCCGGGCGGTCAACGAGGGCCGCGCCGATTTCGTCCCGATCCACCTGCACGACGTGCCGTCGTTGATCACCACCGGCTTGATGCCGGTCGATGTTGCGCTGGTCCACCTGTCACCGCCGGACGAGCACGGCTTCTGTTCCTACGGTGTCGGTGTCGATGCGACCAAGGCGGCGGTGGAAAACGCCCGCACGGTCATCGCGATGGTCAACCAGCAGATGCCCCGTTCGCTCGGCGACTCGTTCGTCCACGTGTCGAAGCTGAGCCGCGTGGTCGAGGTCGATGAGCCGGTCCTCGAGCTGCCGATGGCGCCCGAGGTGTCCGAGGTCTCGCGGCTGATCGGCGAGAACATCGCGTCGCTGATCCCCGACGGCGCGACCCTGCAGATGGGCATCGGTGAGATTCCGGATGCGGTGCTCGACTTTCTCGAGGACAAGAAGCACCTGGGCGTCCATACGGAGATGTTCTCGGACGGGCTGGTCGACCTGTTCGAGGCCGGTGTGGTGACCAACGAGAAGAAGACGCTCCACCGGGGCAAGATCGTCGCGTCGTTCGTCATCGGGACCCGGCGGGCGTTCGACTTCGTCGACAACAACCCGTTCATGGAGTTCCACCCGAACGAGTACGTCAACGATCCTTTCGTCGTGGCGCAGAACGCCAACATGGTCGCGATCAACTCGGCGATCTCGGTCGATCTCACGGGCCAGGTGTGCGCCGACTCGATCGGCACCAGGATCTACTCCGGCTTCGGCGGCCAGCTCGACTTCGTCCGCGGCGCCGCCCGGGCCGACGGTGGCGTGCCGATCATCGCGATGCCGTCCACCGCCCGGGGGGGTGAGGTGTCCCGCCTGGTCGATACGTTGCTGCCGGGTTCCGGCGTGGTCACGACCCGGGCGGATGTCCATTACGTCGTGACCGAGTACGGCATCGCCAACCTCTGGGGCCGTAGCCTGCGCGAGCGGGCCCGGAGTCTGATCGACATCGCCCACCCGAACTTCCGGGACGAGCTCGAGCGCGCCGCCCGCGAGCGCTCGCTCATCTGAACGGATCGGCGGACGTGGAGTCGACGTGAGCCGAGACCCGATGGTCACCTCGGCCGTGAGACGGTTCCTCAAGATCGGGGGGCTCGCCGGGCGGGTCGGCGCGTCGGTCGCGACCAACCAGGCGCTCGGACTGGTGCGGTCGGGCCCCGAAACGCAGCTGCGCCGAACCGAGAACCTGGTGCGCAACGCCGCCCGCGTCGTCGAGACGCTGGGTGAGCTCAAGGGTGCGGCGATGAAGGTCGGCCAGATGCTGAGCCTGCACGAGGGTCTGCTGCCGCCGGAGGTGGCCGAGGTGCTGCGGTCCCTGCAGCGGGAGGCGCCGCGGGTGCCGGAGGAGGTCATCGAGTTCGAGGTCCGAGGCGCCCTCGACGACTTCGACGAGCTGTTCGCGAGCTTCGACTTCTCGGCCTTCGCCGCCGCCTCGATCGGTCAGGTTCACCGGGCCCGGCTGCGCGACGGCCGTGACGTCGCGGTCAAGGTCCAGTACCCGCTCATCGACGAAATCGTCAAGGCGGACCTCAACAATCTCAAGACGCTGCTGAAGCGGCTGTTCGCCCTGTTCACCGACGCCGATTTCGAACCCATCTGGGGCGAGCTGCGCAACGGACTCATGGAGGAGATCGATTACCTGCACGAGGCGGACAACATCCGCCGCATGGCCGAGCTGCACGCCGACGTGCCGGAGATCGTCATCCCTCGAGTCGTCGACGAGGCCACCGCGCGGAACGTCTTGACCATGGAGTACGTCGACGGCATCTCGGCACCCGAGGCGTGCTCGAGCGGGACACCAGCCGAGCTCAGGAACGCGTGGGGCGTGGTGTTGTCGGAGTTCCAGATGCGGGGCCTC
>JASFPU010000403.1:0-3877 GCA_050115855.1 Holophagae bacterium | reverse complement strand
CTTCCCCGCTCCGGTGTTTTTTTGTCCGGGCTCCGGTGCGCGGGAGACACCAACCGCCAAGAGGCCAAGATCACGAAGCATCGAAAATGAACGGAGGCGTTCGCGTGCTTTGCGCCTTCATGGTGAATGTCCGCCGGGTTGGACCTCGGCGCCGAAAACGGTAGAATCGCCCGTTGGAGGCCGCATGAGCCAGGATTCGCTGATGATCATCGGTGGACAGTGGGGAGACGAAGGCAAGGGGAAGATCGTCGACCTCCTGACCGGCGGATTCGCGGCGGTGGTCCGGTACAACGGCGGCAACAACGCCGGCCACACCGTGCGCTTCGCCGACCGCCACTTCGCCCTCCACCTGGTGCCGTCGGGCATCATCCACCCGCGCGTCCGGTGCTACATGGCCTCCGGAATGGTGGTCGATCCATCAGGTCTGGTGCGGGAGCTGGAGACCCTCGAAGCCGGCGGCGTCGAGATCGGCGATCGGATCGCGCTGTCGCCGCGGGCGAGCCTGATCCTGCCGACCCACCGCGCTCTGGATGCCGCACGGGAGGGGATGCGGGGCGCCGGCAAGATCGGCACCACCGGGCGCGGCATCGGACCCGCCTACCAGGACCGGGCGCAGCGTCGGGGCGTCCGAGGTCACATCCTGTCCGACGACGACGCGACACGCCGCCGACGGGCGCTCGAGCTCATGGAGCAGCACAACCACGAGCTCGAGATTCTGTTCGGCGCCGAGCCGGTCGATCTCGACGCTGCCATGAACGAGCTCGAGGCCGCCGCGGACCGACTCGGCCCGATGGTCGCCGAGGTCGGTCCGGCGTTGCGTCGACACGAGGCCGCCGGCGAGGCGGTGCTCTTCGAGGGCGCCCAGGGCGTGCTGCTCGACCTCAATTGGGGGACCTACCCATACGTCACGTCGTCATCCTGTCTGCCGGGCTTCGCCGCGGCGTCGTGCGGCATCAGCCCGCGGCTGCTCGGTCCCGTGATCGGCGTGATGAAGGCCTACGCCACGCGGGTCGGTGGCGGTCCGTTCCCGACCGAGCTCGACGATGAGACCGGCGAGCGGATTCGTGAACGCGGTGCGGAGTACGGCACGACGACCGGGCGGCCCCGGCGCTGCGGCTGGTTCGATGCGGTGGCGGCTCGGTTCGCCGTCGAGGTCGCCGGCATCGACGCCGTGGCGCTGACCAAGCTCGATGTGCTGGACGGCATCGACGAGCTCCGTGTGGCGACGGCGTACCGGCGTCCCGACGGATCGGTCATCGACACGTTCCCGGCCGACACCGACATCGCCGAGTCCATCGAGCCGGTCTACGAAACCGTTCCCGGCTGGCCCACTGCCACCGAAGGCGTCGCCCGCGAGGCCGATCTGCCGGGCGAGGCGCTCGACTACCTCGAGTATCTCGAGGGGAAGATCGGCGTTCCGGCGGTCGTTGTGTCGAACGGACCGCGACGGGAGGAGACCATGATCCGCGGCGGCTCGAAGCTCGCGTCCCGGCTGCGGTCGATCATCGAGTGACATGTCTTGACCCACGCCGAGGTCAGGGCTACCTTGGACCTTCCATGGGGGCCGTTAGCTCAGTCGGTAGAGCATCTGACTTTTAATCAGGTGGTCGGGCGTTCGAGTCGCCCACGGCCCACCAGTCTTCGTTCTCGACCCTCGGGAGAGAACGAAGACTGCCACGGCGGAGCCGGAGGCAAAGCCGGGCCTTCCCGGATCGGCAGGCACGGTCGAGAACTACGCCCTGGCAAGCCGAGCCACGGCGGAGCCGGAGGCAAAGCCGGGCCTTCCCGGATCGGCAGGCACGGTCGAGAACTACGCCCTGGCAAGCCGAGCCACGGCGGAGCTGAAAGCGAATCCGGACTTCGCCCCCCCGCTGTGTCGAGTTTCGCCCTGGTAAGCCGAGCCTTGAATAGTGCAAGGTTGACACCCTTACAGATTCTCGAGGGCCGGCGTCTGCCAGCCGTTGGCGACGCCATCGGAGCCGGGTCGGCTACACTGAGTCGAGTTTCCGTGCTGGAGCAAGCGTGAGCCGAAAAGTCGATGGTGGCATGAGGGACCGATCGTACTCGTCGGTCCGAAAATGGCTGGTCCGCATCGCGATCGTGGTTGTCGCGATCGAGGTGGTCTACCTGATCGCCGCCAACGTCGTCCTCAAGACCGGTCTGCTGCTCCAATTGGTCAACAAGAAGCCCGAAAAGACCCAGATCACGTGGGACTCGGTGGTGACCTATCTGCCCGGTGTCGCGGCGGTCACCGGCTTCGAGCTGCGAAGCCAGTCCAGGCGCAACCAGGTGTATGTCCGGGTCGCCGAGGCCGATGCCCGGATCAGCCTCGTCAAGCTCGCGCTCAAGACCATCCACATTCGCGGCGTCGACGCCTCGGACGTTGACGTCCGCTTCCGGCAACGACTCGACCGGCCGCCGAAGCAGGGGCAGGAGGCGCGCGAGCCGGATGACCCCGCGTCGGTCGAGTTCTGGCCCGACATCCCGGAGTGGTCGAACCCACCCGACCCGAAGCCGGAAGATCTCTATCCGATGAAGAAGAAGAAGCGCCCGTGGACCATCAAGATCACCGGCGCCGAGGTCACCGGTCCGATCAGTGTCGCGCTCAACGCGATCCGGATCGAGGGGCAGGGCTCCGCCGGCGGTGGCGTCACCGTCAAGCCGCGGCGAACCATCACCATCCACCGCGCCACGCTCGCGCTCGAGCCGGCGAAGATCACGGTCGGGCCGGACGTCATCACCGACGATCTGGTCATCGACGCCGATCTCCGGTTCGACACCTTCCCCGCCAAGGGCGCCGTGATCGCCGACGTTTTGCGAGTCATCTCCGGCCGGCTCACGCTGGACGGCCGGCTCGGCGAGCGCGCAACCCTGACGCGGGTCATCACCCCGGGTCTGTCGATCACCGGATCCGGACAGCTCGCCGTCGATCTCCGACTCAGAAACGGCGAAATCCGCTCCGGTTCCGAGCTGAGGCTGGAGTCGGACGCCGTCGGGCTTCGGATCATGGATCTCGACGCCACCGGATCCGCCGTCGTGTCGGCCACCACCGCCAAGGAGGGTGGCAGGCATCGGACGACCAGCCACATCGTGTTCGACCGCTACCGCCTCGTCGACCCCGATGACGGATCGGTCGCCGTCGAGGGCGAGAATCTGACCCTGGACGCCTTCTGGGACGGGCTGAAGGTCGCCGATCACGTGCCGGCGACGCACGCCGCGGTCGACATCCCCGCTTCGAAGATCCACCACATCGACGTGTTCAACGCTCTCGTTCCACCCAAGGTCGGGCTTTCTCTGGACTCGGGGACCGGTGTCGTCGATGCCCGCATCGAGATCGACGAGCAGGTGGCCGTCGGCACCGTGGACGTGGTCGCGGAAGACGTCGCCTTGACCAGCCGTGGCACACCGTTGGTCGGCGACCTCGAGGTGCACGCCAATCTCGCTGAGGGCGACCTGCAGGCTAAGCACTTCGATCTCGCCGGAACGACCATTCTCGTCGACGAGATCATCGACCCGAGCCTGTCGGAGCGAAAGCAGGAACGGCTCGAGGAGTGGTCCGGCGAGGTGACGTTCGTCAGTGGCGTCGTCACTTTCGGACGGCCGCTCGAAGCGACCGGCCGCGTCGACCTCACCATGAGCGACAGTCGTCCGGTTCTCGGGCTGCTCAAGCAGCTCGACGTTGGACCAGGTTGGATCGCGATGGCGCCCAACATCTCGAACATCGCCAGCACCGTCGATCTCGACATCGGTCCGGGCTCGCTGGCGCTCGACAACCTGGAGATGACCGGTGACGGCCTCGAGGTCCTCGGCTGGGTGCACCTGCAGGACAAGCAGGCCGACGGGAGGCTTTTCGCTCGGTTTAAAGGGGTGGCCGCCG
>JASFPU010000402.1:0-3882 GCA_050115855.1 Holophagae bacterium | reverse complement strand
GACGTCTGGATGCAGGTCACGACCGACGGCGGCGCGACCTTCACCCATGTCGGGGAGAACTTCAAGCACGTCGACAACCACGCGCTGTGGATCGATCCGTCCGACCCGAGCCATTTGATCGCGGGCTGCGACGGCGGCGTGTACGAGACCCACGATCGCGGCACGACCTGGGTCTACTTCGACAACCTGCCGATCACGCAGTTCTACCGCGTCACCGTCGATACCTCGGAGCCGTTCTACTTCGTCTACGGCGGCACCCAGGACAACGCCACATTCGGCGGGCCGACGCGGACCCGCAACCGGGCGGGGATCGCCAATGAGGACTGGTTCGTCACGGTGTTCGGCGACGGCTTCGAGACCGTCGTCGACCCCGAGCAGCCGAACATCGTCTACAGCCAGTGGCAGTACGGCGGGCTGGTGCGATTCGACCGCGCGACCGGCGAGACGGTCGACATCCAACCGCAGCCGGCGCCCGGTGAGGACCCTCTGCGCTGGAACTGGGACGCCCCGGTGATCATCAGTCCCCACTCCCACACCCGGCTCTACTTCGCCGCCCAGAAGCTGTTCCGGTCGGACGACCGCGGCAACACCTGGGTCGCGATCTCGGGCGACCTGTCGCGCGGCATCGACCGCAATCAGCTCGAGGTCATGGGCAAGGTGTGGGGTCCGGACGCGGTGCACAAGAGCGGCTCGACCTCGCTCTACGGCAACGCCGTGTCGCTCACCGAGTCACCGCTGGCGGAAGGGCTGATCTATGTCGGGACCGACGACGGACAGGTCCACGTGACGTCGGACGGCGGCGCGACCTGGCGCGTCGAGGGTGACTTTCCCGGGGTGCCGACGTACAGCTACGTCGCCGAGCTCGAGGCGTCGCAGCACGACGCGGACACCGTCTTCGCCACCTTCGACAACCACAAGCAGGGCGACTTCACGCCCTACGTGCTGAAGAGCACCGACCGCGGACGGAGCTGGCGCTCGATCCGGGGCGACCTGCCGGACCGCGAGATCGCCTGGACCGTGGCGCAGGACCACGTCGATCCTGACCTGATCTTCCTCGGCGCCGAGTTCGGGCTCTACGTCACCGTCGACGGCGGCGCCCACTGGGTGAAGATGACCGGCGGGCTGCCGACCATCGCGGTTCGCGATCTCGACGTCCAGCGGCGCGAGAACGACCTGGCACTCGGCACCTTCGGCCGCGGCTTCTACATTCTCGACGACTACACGCCGCTGCGCGGGCTCGACCGGACGGTCCTCGAAGAGGAGGCCGCGCTGTTCCCGGTCAAGGACGCCCTGCGCTACATCGAGATCAGCCGCCTCGGTCTGGTGCCGCTCGACAAGGCATTCCAGGGCGACACCTATTTCACCGCCCCGAACCCGCCGTTCGGCGCGGTCTTCACCTACCATCTCGCCGACGGGCTGACGACCCGGCAGGAGCGACGGATCGAGGCCGAGAAGAAGGCCGCCGAGGCCGGTGAGACCCTGCCCTATCCGAGCCAGGCCGAGCTCCGCGCCGAGGACGAGGAGCGTGAGCCGCAGGTCGTGCTCACCGTACGCGACGCGGCGGGCGACGTGATCCAGCGACTCACGGGCCCGCGCACCGAGGGCTTCCACAGGGTCGCGTGGAACCTGCGCTACCCGTCGACCCGGCCGGTCGATCCCGACCCGGGGCCGTCGGAGCCGTGGGACACCCCCAGAATCGGGCCCCTGGCCCTACCCGGTGCGTACTCGGTGACGCTCGCCAAGGAGGTCGACGGGGTGGTGACCGAGCTCGCGGGGCCGCAGCGGTTCGAGGTCGTCGACCTCGGTGGGGCGACGCTGCCCGGCGACGATCCGGCGGCGGCGCTCGAGTTCGCCCGCCGGGCCGCGGCGCTCCAACGCGCCGTGCTCGGTGCGGTCGAGGTCTCCGACGAGATGAGCGACCGTATCGACCACCTGAGGCTCGCGGTGCTCGACACGCCGCGGGCGGACGCCGACCGGCTCGCCGAGCTCGCGGCCATCGAGAGCCAGCTCAACGACCTTCTCGTCGTGCTGCGCGGGGACCTCAGCAAGGCGAAGCGCAACGAGCCGGTTGCACCGTCGATCGTCGATCGCGTCAACCGCGTCGTCGAAGGCCAGCTCGGAACGACCCAGCCGCCGACCGCAACGGCCCGCGACGGCTACCGTTGGGCCTCCGCGGCGTTCAGCGAGCAGCTCGCGGCACTGCATGCGCTCGACGACCGGCTCGCCGCGCTCGAAGCAGCGCTCGAGGCGGACGGCGCGCCGTGGACCCCGGGTCGATTTCCCGACTGGCCCGGAGCGCGTTGAGAACCCGGCAGCGCTCCGGACGTACATCTCACCCGAGCTCACGCATCCGAAATGGATGTGACTGGAGGAGTGTGACTGTGAGAATGGCCCTGTACGTGGTGGCGGTGATGATCGGGATCGTCGGCGTCGGTCTGGCGGCCAGCTTCGACCTCGGATACGAACCCGAGGGACTGGACGACCTGAAGAAGGAGAAGGGTGTCTTCAAGACCACGCTGGTGCGCCCGGGGGCGGACTTCTCTCGCTACGACTCGATCCAGACGCGGACGGCGGTCCTCGCGGTCCGCGCGCCGGCGTCGTCCGGTCGGGGTTCGAGCACCGGTTCGCTGGTCGGCGGCGTCGGCGGCGGCGTCGATCTGCCGGAGTGGGACGATCTCGCCGAGCTCAAGGAGATCTTCAGCCGGGCGGTCGATACCGAGCTCGGCCGCGCCACTGACCTGGCGGTGGTCGAGGGCGATGGGCCGAACACGTTGGTGCTCCGGCCGGCAATCACCGATGCCGTCATCATCACGTCGTCGCGGTACAAGAGCGCCGATGGCGAAGAGGTGCCGCTGCTGACCCGGGCGACCGTGGTCCTCGACCTCATCGACGGACAGACCGGCGTCATCGTCGCACGCCTGGCCGAGCGGCGCACGTGCCCGCGGCCGGAGAAGGTGGACGTCGAGCAGGGCGGCTACCCGCTGTGGCCGAACGTGCCCGACTGGGCGAGACGCGTCGCCGCCGATCTCGCCCAGCAGCTGGATCGGGCTGCAGCCGGGTCCGCGTCGTAGCACTCGGGTCGCGAGCGGAGAGGTGTGCCGGATCGCGGTTTCCGGTGTCGCTATACTCCCGACGTGAGCGATTCGTCCGGTGATTGAGGGTCGCACGGTCGTCGTCGTGATGCCGGCGTACAACGCCGAGCAGACCCTGGTCCAGACCTACGAGGAGATCCCTCGGGAGGTCGTCGACGAGGTCATCCTGGTCGACGACAGCTCGAGCGACGCGACCGCCCGGGTCGCCGAAGAGCTCGGCATCCGGGTCCATGTCCACCCACGGAACCGGGGCTACGGCGGCAACCAGAAGACCTGCTACCGCCTGGCGCTCGAGTGTGGCGCCGACATCGTGGTCATGCTTCACCCCGACTACCAGTACACGCCCCGCCTGGTTACCGCCATGGCGTCGATGATCGCGAGCGGCCACTTCGATGTCGTGCTCGGGTCGAGGATCCTCGGCACCGGCGCCCTCAAGGGCGGCATGCCGCTGTACAAGTACGTCGCGAACCGTTTTCTGACCGCGATCGAGAACATTCTGCTCGACGCCAAGATCAGCGAGTATCACACCGGGTACCGAGCGTTCTCCCGCCGCGTCCTTGCCGAGCTGCCGCTCGAGGAGAACTCGGACGACTTCGTGTTCGACAACCAGATGCTCGCCCAGGCGCTCTTCTTCGGCTTCTCGATCGGTGAGATCAGCTGTCCGACCCGGTACTTCGCGGAGGCGTCGAGCATCGACTTCCGCCGGTCGTGCATCTACGGCCTCGGTGTTCTCGGCACCGCCCTGCAGTTCCGACTGCAGTGCTGGGGCATCGGTCGGTCGCCGGTATTC
>JASFPU010000401.1:0-3893 GCA_050115855.1 Holophagae bacterium | reverse complement strand
GCCGTCGAGGGTGTCGACGCCGCCTACTATCTGATCCACCTGATGGGCAGCGGCCGCGACTTCGTCGAGCGCGACCGGGCCGCGGCGCAGAACTTCGCCGCCGCCGCCCGACACCTCGACCGCGTCATCTACCTCGGTGGTCTGCTGCCGGCGTCGGACCGGATTTCCGACCACCTGAAGAGCCGGGCGGAGGTCGGTGAGATCCTGCGCGCCGAGCTGCCGACGGTCGAGCTGCGCGCCGGTCCGGTCATCGGCTCGGGCTCGGCGTCGTTCGAGATGGTGCGATACCTGACCGAACGCCTGCCCGCCATGATCGCCCCCAAGTGGATCCTCAACGACGTCCAGCCGATCGCGGTGCGCGACATCCTGCAGTACCTCATGCTCGCGCTCGACCAGGGCTCGCCGGGAATCTACAACGTCGGCACCGAGCCCATGACCTTCAAGGCGATGATGCAGGTCTTCGCCGAGGTCCGCGGTCTGAAGCGGATCATCGTCCCGGTGCCGGTGCTCGCGCCACGTCTCGCCGCGCTGTGGGTCGGGTTGGTGACACCGATCTCGAACCGACTGGCGGTGCCGCTCATCGAGGGCGTCGTCCACCCCGTGGTCGCTGACACAGCGCGCGCCCGGCAGGACTTCCCGAGCGTCGAGGCGATCCCCTATCGCCACGCGGTCGAGCTCGCGCTGCGTCAGACCGAGGCCCACGCCGTCGCAACCCGCTGGAGCACGGCGCTCGGCGACGCACCCGACTTCCAGCTCAGCCAGAGTCAGGGCCTGATCCGGGAGACCCGGTCCCGCACGACCGACGCCGACCCCGAGACCACCTTCCGCACGGTCTGCTCGCTCGGCGGCGACCGCGGCTGGCTGTTCTGGAACTGGGCGTGGTCGCTGCGCGGCGTGCTCGATCAGCTGGCCGGCGGGCCCGGCCTGCGCCGCGGCCGCCGCCACCCCACCGAGCTCGAGCCCGGCGACGCGCTCGATTTCTGGCGTGTCGAACAGGTCGACCCGCCGAACCTGCTCCGCCTGCGGGCCGAGATGAAGGTCCCCGGCCGCGCCTGGCTGCAGTTCGAGACGATCCCCGACGGCACCGGGACGCGGCTGGTTCAGACCGCGATCTTCCAGCCGATCGGGCTTGGCGGCCAGGTGTACTGGAACCTGCTCTACCCGGTCCACCGGGTGATGTTCTCGGCGATGGTGTCGCGCATCGCATCACTGGCCGAGGAAGGAGCCCCCGAATGAAGACGTTCCAGTTCCGCGCCGAGCACTGGCTCCCGAGGCCGCTCGACCACGTGTTCCCGTTCTTCGCCGACGCCCACAACCTCGAGAAGCTGACGCCGGAGTGGTTGCGTTTCGACGTCCTCACCCCGAAGCCGATCCCGATGGAGGTCGGCACGACCATCGACTACCGCCTGCGCTGGCACGGCATCCCGCTGCGGTGGACGAGTGAGATCGCGGCCTGGGAACCGCCGCACCGGTTCGTCGACCGGCAGATCCGCGGACCGTACCGCCTGTGGCACCACGAGCACCGTTTCTCTGAAGCGGACGACGGCACCCGCATGGTCGACGAGGTCACCTACGCGGTGTGGGGCGGCGATCTCGCCAACCGCCTCGGGGTGGCTCGCGATGTCCAGCGCATCTTCGACTACCGCACGCGGGTGCTCGACGAGCTGTTCGGTGAAGCGACCGCGGACTCGGCCTGACCAATCACATTTCCCTGCTCCGAGTGCGCCGGACCGTCTCGACGATTCCCGATCGAGATCTTGACTTTTTCTAGAAAAAACCTGGAATGTACGACCAGACCCCGGTCGTTTCCTTGACGAGGCCGGCACCCGGCCAACTCAATCGACCTGGGAGGTCACCATGAAGCGCACTTTCGTCCTCGGACTCTTCTTCGCCCTCGCCGCCGCCCCGGCGTTCGCAGGCAGCTGTGGCAGCGACGCCATGAAGGCGTCGAACAACATCGTCGAGACCGCGGTCTCGGCCGGCTCGTTCGAAACGCTCGTCGCCGCCGTCAAGGCGGCCAACCTCGCCGACACCCTCGCCGGCGAAGGCCCGTACACCGTCTTCGCCCCGACCGATGAGGCATTCGCCAAGCTCCCCGAGGGCACCGTCGAGAACCTGCTCGCCAATCCCGATCAGCTCCGCGAGATCCTCCTCTACCACGTGGTTCCGGGCAAGGTGACTGCGGCGCAGGTCGTCAACCTCGACCGCGCCACGACCGCCCAGGGCAGTGACATCGCGATCAAGGTCGCCGATGGCGCCGTCATGGTCAACGACGCGTCCGTCATCACGACCGACATCGAAACCTCGAACGGCGTCATCCACGTCATCGACCGCGTGATTCTGCCCTCGAGCTGACCCCTGTCCCCCCAGCATTCGGACCTCCGAATGCGCTCCTCGGGCCCTCCCTCGGGAGGGCCTTTTTTTGTTTCCGACACCCGGAATTTTGACTCACTCCGCAGACCCGGTATGCTCTCGGACCCGAGACGAACGAGGAGGACACCCATGCCCGTGACCCTGAACAGCGACCACCGCCAGCAGCTGCTGGACCGTTTTCTCCGCTACGTCAAGATCGACACGCAGTCCGACGAGGCGTCGAAGTCGAGCCCGACCACCGAGAAACAGAAGGACCTGTCACGCCTGCTCGCCGACGAGCTCAGACAGCTCGGCTGTGACGACGCCGCGATGGACGAGTGGGGCTACGTCTTCGCCACCATTCCGTCGAACATCCCGTCCGACCACCCGGCCCACGGCAAGGTGCCGACCATCGGCCTCGTCGCCCACGTCGACACCTACTTCGGCACCTCGGGCAAGGACGTCAAACCACAGATCATCGACCGCTACCAGGGCGGGGACATCGCTCTCGGCGAGGGCAAGGTGATCACCCAGGAGGACAGCCCGAACCTGGCCAAGTGCGTCGGCCACACCATCATCCACACCGACGGCACGACCCTGCTCGGCGCCGATGACAAGGCCGGCGTCGCCGAGATCATGACCGCGGTCGCGTGGTTGCGCGACAACCCGGAGTTCCTGCACGGCCCGATCCGCATCGCGTTCACGACCGACGAGGAGGTCGGGCGCGGCACCGAGCACTTCGACGTCGAGGCGTTCGGCGCCGACTACGCCTACACTCTCGACGGCTCCGATCTCGGTGAGATCGAGGACGAGACCTTCTGCGCCGACACAGCCAATGTCACCGTCGAGGGCCACGACGTGCACCCGGGCTATGCCAAGGACAAGCTGGTCAACGCCCTCCGGGTGACGGCGGCGATCATCGAGGGCATCGACACGCGACACCTGCCCGAGACCACCGAGGGCCGCGAGCCCTACCTCCACCCGTACATCGCGTCCGGCGACGTCACCAAGGTCGAGCTCAAGGTGCTCGTCCGGGCGTTTACCGTCGAGGAGCTCGAGCAGCGCGAGGCGCACCTCAACGACGTCGTCGCCACGGTGTCGGAGCGGTTCCCGAAAGCGAAGATCACAGTCGACATCGAGGAGTCGTACCGAAACATGGCGTACAAGATCCGCGAGGATCCCAAGGTTCTCGACTACGCCCTCGAGGCGGTCGAGCGGATCGGCGTCGAGCCCAAGCGCCAGGCGATCCGCGGCGGCACCGACGGCTCCCGGTTGTCCTACATGGGTCTGCTGACCCCCAACGTCTGGGCCGGCGGCCAGAGCTTCCACAGCATCCTCGAGTGGGTGTCGCTGGAGTGGATGACCAAGGCGACCGAGGCCACGCTCGAAACGCTTTCAGTCTGGGTGGAAAAGAGTTCATAGTTTTGAGTTTTGAGTTTTGAGTTCCATCGCACATGGCTTTCGAGGCCATGGAATCGCACTGCGACGAATCTCAGAAGCTCGTAACTCCTAACTCTAGACTCGAGATGCAGGAGCGGCTC
>JASFPU010000400.1:0-3893 GCA_050115855.1 Holophagae bacterium | reverse complement strand
GGCGAGGGCGACGAGAAGAAGGCCGAGGCCGCCGCCGACGAGGGCGACGAGAAGAAATCCGAGCCCGCCGCCGATGACGACGCGACGACCGAGACGGGCTCCACCACCGACGACGACAAGGCCTCTGCCAAGGCCTGATCCGACAACCGGAAGGACGCAACGGTGGGGCCAGGGGCGCGAGCGCCTGGCCCCACGTGTACGAAGGGACAACAGATGGCAATCACAGCAGCGGCGGTCAAGGAGCTCCGGCAGCGCACCGGCGCCGGCATGATGGACTGCAAGAAGGCATTGACCGAAACCGGTGGCGATCTCGACGAGGCGGTCAAGGTGCTGCGCACCAAGGGACTCGCCGCGGCGGCCAAGAAGGCCCACCGCACCGCCTCGGAGGGGGTCGTGGTCATTGCCGGCGATGCACATCGCATGGCGATGCTCGAGCTCAACTGCGAGACCGACTTCGTGGCGCGCAACGAGGACTTCCAGGCCTTTGCAGAAGCACTGGCCAAGCAGGCGCTCGACAGCTCGGTGTCCGACGTCGAGGCGTTCAAGGCGATGCCGTTCGCCGGCGATGCCAAACACACCGTCGAGCAGATGATCTCGCAGAAGGTGGCGACGATCGGGGAGAACATCGTCCTCAATCGGATCGCGATCGTCACCGCCGACGACGGCAACATGCTGTCGTCCTACATCCACGGTGGCGGCAAGATCGGCGTCGTGGTCGAGGGCTCGGCGAGCGCCGGCGACGAGGCGCTGCACGATGTCGCACTGCACATCGCGGCATCCGAGCCCCGGTTCACGAGCCGCGATGAGGTCACCGACGACATCCTCGCGACCGAGAAGGAGATCGCGCTCAAGCAGGCGATGGACCAGGGCAAGCCCGAGCACATCGCCGAGAAGATCGTCGCCGGCAAGATGGAGAAGTTCTTCGAGTCCGAGGTGCTGCTCGAGCAGCCGTTCGCCAAGGACACCTCGATCTCGGTCCGACAGCACGTCGGCAACGCCGGTGGGGACGACGCGACCGTGGTAGGGTTTGTCCGATTCAAGCTCGGTGAGGAGACCGACGGAAAGGCCTGAGATGGACGGCGGGGTTCGCTACCGGAGGATCATGGTCAAGCTCTCCGGGGAAGCCCTGATGGGCGACCAGACCTTCGGCATCGATCCCAAGGTCGTCCGGTCGATCGCCGCCGAGCTGGCCGCCGTCATGCGGCACACGGTGCAGGTCGCGGTGGTGGTCGGTGGCGGCAACATCATTCGCGGTGTGTCGGCGCAGGAGCAGGGCATCGACCGGGTCACCGGTGACTCCATGGGCATGCTCGCGACGGTGATCAATGCCCTCGCCCTGTCGTCCGCGCTGGAGCAGATCGGCGTCGAGACCCGGGTCCAGACGGCGATCGAGATGCACGAGGTCGCCGAGCCGTTCATCCGCCGGCGCGCGATCCGCCATCTCGAGAAGGGGCGCTTGGTGGTCTTCGCCGCGGGCACCGGCAACCCGTTCTTCACGACCGATTCGGCGGCCGCGTTGCGCGCCAACGAGATCGGCGCCGAGGTCCTGATGAAGGCGACCAAGGTCGACGGCGTCTACACCGCAGACCCGGTGGTCGACCCCGACGCTCGGCTGATCCAGCGCCTCGGCTACCGGGAGGTGCTGAAACGCGGGTTGCGGGTGATGGACGCCGCGGCGATCTCGCTGTGCATGGAGAATCACGTCCCGATCCAGATCTTCAACATCCACAAGCCGGGGATCCTCGAACGGGTGGTCCTCGGTGACGACGTCGGTTCGTTGATCGGACCGGAGGAGGGCTCATGAGCGACGCCGTGCTGAAGGAGATCGAAGGCCGCATGGCGAAGGCCGTCGAGGCCTTCAAGAGCTCGTTGACCAAGCTGCGCACCGGACGCGCATCACTCGCCATCGTCGATGGTGTCAAGGTCGACTACTACGGCAGCGCGACGCCGCTGAACCAGGTCGCCTCGCTGTCCGTGCCGGATCCGGCGACCATCGCGATCGCTCCGTGGGAGCCGGGAATCCTCGGCGACATCGAGAAGGCGATCCTCAAGTCCAATCTCGGACTGACGCCGAACAACGACGGCAAGGTGATCCGCCTGAACATCCCACCGCTGACCGAGGATCGTCGACACCAGCTGGTCAAGGTCGCCCAGGCCGACGCCGAGTCGGCGCGCAACCAGATTCGCCAGATCCGGCGCGACGGCAACGACGAGTTCAAGGCGCTCGAGCGGGACAAGGAGATCTCCGAGGATCAGATGCACGACGGCCAGGAGTCGGTCCAGAAGCTCACCGACACCTACGTCGGCAAGATCAACGACATTCTCAAGGCCAAGGAGGCCGAGATCCTCGAGGTCTGAGGTCCGCCGTGGCGGACAGCGAGTGGATCGTCGGTTTCCACGCCGTGCTCGCCGGCCTCGAGAGCGACCGCGGTGCGGAGCAGCTGTGGCTCCAGGAGGGTCGCCACGACGGGCGGCTGCGGCGGCTCGAGGCGGTGGCCGCGAACCGGAGGGTCGCGGTGCGCCGGGTCCCGAAGCGGAGGCTCGACGAGGTGGCCGCGGGCCAGCCCCACAACGGCTGCGCGCTGCGCGCCGCACCGATGCGCCTGGCCGGCCTCGACGAGATCATCGCGCCCGGTGACGAGCCCGGCCGCGTCGTGGTGCTCGACAGTGTCGAGGATCCGCACAACCTGGGTGCGGTCATCCGGTCTGCGGCGGCGTTCGGCATCGACGGCGTGGTCGTGGCCGGCCCGTCGGCGCCGCCGCTCGGCGGCGCCGCGGCGAAGGCCGCGGCGGGCCACCTCGACCGGGTACCCGTGGTCCGGGCGACCGTCGCCGCCGACGCCCTGCGCACGCTGCGCGACGCCGGCTACTGGATTCTCGGAGCGGCGACGGGCGGGGTCGCGTGCCGCGGATACGATCCGACGCGGCGGTGGGCCCTGTGTCTCGGTTCGGAGCAGAGAGGCCTGAGGGCGAAGACCCGGAGCGCCATCGACGAGCTGGTCGCGATCCCGATGGCGGACGGCGTCGAGAGCCTGAACCTGTCGGTCGCGGCGGCGGTGTTGATGTATGAGCTGGTCGGCCGATCCACCGCTCCCGACAGCTGATCTCTCTTCTCCCTTTCCTTCTCCCTTTCCCATTCCCTATCCCTGTTGCACCCCATCGCAGGGAGTGGAAAAGGGAGAAGGAAAGGGAGAGGGGTTGGAGCGATGAGCCAACCAGGATCAACAAAAAATCCCCAGGAACATCCCTTGCATCTCCGCCGAGCCTGTGCTACTGTCCCCTTCCCTCTGCGTGAGGCGGAGGTGTGCTCTTTTGAAAGTTCGTCAAGGAGTCGGGATCGACCTCGTGCTGGCGTAGCTCAACGGCAGAGCAGCTGATTTGTAATCAGCAGGTTGCGGGTTCGAATCCCATCGCCAGCTCCACAACCGACGACGAGAAACGAGGCGCAGGCGTGGCCGAGTGGTTAAAGGCGGCAGACTGTAAATCTGTTGGCAATTGCCTACGGTGGTTCGAATCCATCCGCCTGCACCATTTGACCGAAGTGGTTCGAGCCGCAGAGGCGGGAGTAACTCAGTGGTAGAGTCTCGGCCTTCCAAGCCGTTGGTCGCGGGTTCGAGTCCCGTCTCCCGCTCCAGAGAGACGACACACGACGCCGGCCCACGTAGCTCAGTGGTAGAGCACGTCCTTGGTAAGGACGGGGTCACCAGTTCAAGTCTGGTCGTGGGCTCCATATTTATCGATTGCAACTGAGGGCGAGTTCGTCACCTCGCGGACTGGCAACGCCCGACGACAACGAGGGAGGCAAAGATGGCCAAGGAGAAGTTCGAGCGGACGAAGCCGCACGTGAACATCGGGACCATTGGTCACGTGGACCATGGCAAGACGACGTTGAC
>JASFPU010000399.1:0-3903 GCA_050115855.1 Holophagae bacterium | reverse complement strand
CGCGAGCACCTCGTTGATGGTCGTGACCTCGTTGTCGGGGAGCTTGTCACGGTTGTCGTTGACCAGCTTCTCCGTCGAGTACACGAGCCCGTCGAGCTTGTTCCGCGTTTCGATCTGCTTGCGCTTAGCCTGATCGTCGGTGGCATGCGTCTGGGCCTCGGTGACCATCCGCTCGATCTCATCGTCGTTGAGACCGGACGAGCTGGTGATCTGGATCTTCTGCTCTTGGCCCGTTCCACGGTCCTTCGCCGACACGTGCAAAATACCGTTGGCGTCGATGTCAAAGGTCACCTCGATCTGCGGAATCCCGCGCGGTGCGGGGGGAATGCCCATCAGATGGAAGCGGCCGAGGGTCCGGTTGTCCGGGGCCATGGTGCGCTCACCCTGCAGAACGTGGATCTCGACCTGATTCTGGTTGTCGTCGGCGGTCGAGTAGACCGTGTTTCTCGGAATCACCACGTCGGTGACACCTCCGAGCGTCTCGACGCCGAGTGACAGCGGTGTGACGTCGAGCAGCAGGACGTCCTTGACCTCGCCGGCAAGCACACCGGCCTGGACCGCGGCGCCGATGGCGACGACCTCGTCAGGGTTCACGCCGCGGTGCGGCTCCTTGCCGAAGAAATCGGTGACCGTCTTCTGGACCATGGGAATCCTGGTCGATCCACCGACCAGAACCACTTCGTCAACGTCCTTGGCCTCCATCCCGGCGTCCTTGAGCGCCTGCCGACAGGGCTCCAGGGTGCGCTCGACGAGCGGACTGATCATCTGCTCGAACTTCGACCGTGTCAGCTTCAGGGCGAGGTGCTTCGGTCCCGATGCATCGGCAGTAATGAACGGCAGGTTGACGTCGCTCTCCATGGTCGAGCTGAGCTCCATCTTGGCCTTCTCGGCGGCCTCCTTGAGGCGCTGCAGAGCCATCCGATCCTGGCTCAGATCAACACCCTGATCCTTCTTGAACTCGTCGACCAGCCACTCGATGATCAGCTGGTCGATGTCATCGCCACCGAGGTGGGTGTCGCCATTGGTCGACTTGACCTCGACGACACCGGTGCCGACCTCGAGGATCGAGATGTCGAAGGTGCCACCACCGAAGTCGAAGACCGCGATCGTCTCGTCCTCCTTCTTGTCGAGGCCGTAGGCCAACGCGGCTGCGGTGGGTTCATTGACCAGCCGAAGCACCTCGAGACCGGCGATCTGACCGGCGTCCTTGGTGGCCTGGCGCTGGGCATCGTTGAAGTACGCCGGCACCGTGATGACCGCCTTTTCGACCGGGCCCCCGAGGTGATCTTCAGCGGCGGCCTTGAGCTTCTGCAGCACCATGGCCGAGATCTCGGGTGGCGAGTACACCTTGCCCAGAATCTCGATCCGAGCGGTGTCATTCTCCCCTTTCACGACCTTGTAGGGCACCGTCTTGATCTCATCCGACACCTCGTCGAATCGGCGCCCCATGAAGCGCTTCGCCGAGAACACCGTGTTCTCCGGATTGGTGACCGCCTGACGTTTCGCCACCTGGCCGACGAGGCGCTCTCCGGACGAGTTGAAGGCGACAACCGACGCGGTGGTCCGGTTGCCTTCCTGATTGGCGATGACGGTGGGCTTGCCACCTTCCATGACAGCGACCACCGAGTTGGTGGTGCCGAGGTCGATTCCAATGACGCGAGACATGCTGATGTCCTCCTCAACTTTTACGATCCATCTAGATAATAAAACCTGAGTCTATCTTTGTCAAGTATAAATCACTCTCCGACATTCTCTCTGCAAGTATCTGCACAAAAGTGCTTTGCCGGTTTTATGGCGGCAATGCAACGCGCCGGGGAAAGCGAGCGCGAAACCCTACGGCAGGAGGATCAACCCCGGTCCGGTGCGGTCGACCGCCTCTTGGACCTCACCCTCCCAGGCCAGGCTGCGGCTGACAATCAGCATCGGTACCGGCTGTCCCCTTCCGTCGGACCCGGTGAACATGAGCTTGTGGCCGCGAATCGCCATTCGGTACGGCCGGTGCCACGGATCCTCGGTCACCGGCCGGTCGAGGTTCGCGAACGACAAGGTCTCCAACCCGGCGGGATACAGACCGTGCAGAAAGAACTCCGCCTCGGCCGCCCGTGCCAACCAGTCCATCCGGAGCCACGACTGGCTCTGGACGACGTACCTCTCCCACAGCTGCTCGCGGGCGGTGAAGGTCGGATTGAACGCGTTCCTGGGCATGATGGTGAATGCGAACCCGAGCAGCACCAGGAACGGAATGGCGAGCCACGGGAACGCGCCGAGGCTGAGGCTCCGACGTTCCGGCGGCACGGCGTCGGTCAGGAGCTCGACCTCGGCCATCTCGTTGCTGCTCCGTGGCCGGATCAGGCCGCGATCGAGCAGCTCGGCGAGGGCCTTGCACGTCTCGAACTCGATCAACGGGCTCGACAGGATGATCTCGTGCACGTCGTCGGTGCCGTTGACCAGGCGATAGACGGACATCTGGTCGGGTGTCACCTGGTTGCCCGTCGGCTCCTCTTTTTCGGTCGGCGCTTCCTGCGGCGTCTCGGTGAAGCTGAACCCGAGATCGTCGAAATCGTCGGCCAACGGTTCGACGATCTCCAACCGACGGGACGGATCGACCTGGATGAACACCACGTTGCGGTCCGGCAGCCGTTGCTCGATGAACGGCCACTCGTCGGTCATCCGCGCGCCTTCCATGATGATGTGGTCGGCGGCCATCGGGTCGGTCAGCTCTCGATCGTAGTCGATGCCCGACTCCTGCGAGAAGTGGTAGTCGCCGTCATTCCAGCGGAACACCCGGTAGACGATCTGGAGAATCTGCTGCTGGAGAGCGGATCGCACCGTGTCGACGGTGACCATCCCGTGGTCGATGAAAATCCGACCCAGGCGCTGCAACGTCTCCTGTTGTTTCTGAAGCGCCTGATCGAGCGCTTCCGCCTCGACCTCGCCACGCTTCAGGAGAATCAGACCGATCAGATCCTCCGTGTGCTGGTTGAGAGTGGACGCACCGACGATGTCGCCGTCGACGAACGAGACCGTGGTGACGTTGTCGTCCGACTTGAGGGTCAGCACTCCGGTCTTCCGCTGCAGCGAAATCAGCTGCAGAATGTCGGCGAAGGAGAAGTCCCGCAGGGTGCCCTCGAGTGCCACGTCAGCCCCTCCGCCAGGAACCCGCGATCGACCACGCCCAGCACCCGAGAACCACGAGCGACAAAAGCCAGATCACCGGCTGCACCTGCAGCGTCGGCTCGATGCTCGTCAGGAACCTCGGGACCCAGACCACCAGGCCGGCGATCCCGACCCAGGCGACCACCGCCAGCACGAGACCGAGTGCGACCCGGTCCCCGATGATCATCGCCTCACCCGGTGCGACCGCCGACACGACACGCCGGACGCCATTGCTCCAACGGTTCCACCGACGAACCTGGGCGAGCTTTGTGGTCTGCTGATCGATCGGCACGAGATCGCGTTGGAGAAACACCGACACGCACTGCCGACAGTACACCGGGCTCTCGCCCGGTTCATTTTCCAGACGGTAGACCTTGCCGCACTTGGTGCACTCCTTGGCCTCCGGAAAGGACCTCGAACGCACGAAAAGGAGCACAACCCCGACCAGCGCAGCGAGCCAGAACATCACCGAAAATGGACTCAACAGCTGGCGGAATGCCTCGAGCGGCGAGGCACCGTACCCGAGCTGGAGCCGGGCTTCCTGCGACAGCGAGTCCTCGAACGCGTCGACGTCGTCGGCTGTCAGCTTGGGATATCTGACCCGTGGATCCCGCCCTCTGACGCCGAGCGCCGCCGACCTCCCTCCGGCCAGCTCCCGTGCACGGGCGCGCGCCAGATCGCCCTGCTGGAAGCGCCGAATCAGATCGTAGGCAGACGACAGATTGTGATACGCGAGCACCGTTCGGC
>JASFPU010000398.1:0-3920 GCA_050115855.1 Holophagae bacterium | reverse complement strand
TCTCCCCGACGATGTGGACGCTCTTCGGCGGGTGGCAGTGGTGCACCTTGCGCCCGAGGATCGCCTTGCTCCGCTCGAAGACCCGGTCGGCGCCCTCCGAGAAGTAGCGCACCCGGTCGTCGGCATCGACGAAGGTGAGATCGACCGGCAGGGCGGCGAAGATGCCGCGCAGCTGGTCGAAGTTGAGCGCTCCGGTGGGAAACACGATGGCCTGGTCGGGCGCCACATCGGCGGTCTTCCCGGGCTGCTTCGGCACAGCCGGCCGATAGCCGTCTCGCGGCTCGACGAGGCAGAAGCCGAAACGGGGGGACTCCTGCCAGATCTCGGCCCACTCGTCCTCGGTCAGGGTGCTGCGGGACATCGGCAGCAGGATCATGCGCTCCTTGTCGATCATCTCCTCGACCGCGGCGAGCGCCGGCTCGATCACGGTCTCCACCACCAGTTCCGCCTCGTCGGCCGACATCTCGCCGACCGACAGGGTCTCGTCGACCGCTTTGAGCAGCTCGCGAACCTCGTCGTCCTTGCCCCACATCACCTTCGACGGACCTGTGACGCCGTGCCGTTCGAGACAGGAAAACAGCAGGTTCTCCTTGCGCTGATAGTGCTTGTCGACGTCCATCAGACGGCCGAAGACCTCCCGCGCACGGAGCAGACCGTCGCCGGTCGTCAGCCCCTGCGACGCCGCGCGCATCTCGGTCACGACCTCGCCGATCGCCTCGTTCTCGCGCGCGAAGGTGTCCAGGGGGTGGCCGGGCGGCGGCGAGATCTCGACCGGCTGGACGACGAACTCGCGGAGCACCTCGGAGTGCAGGTCGCACATGCTCTGCACCTCCTCGACCGGCATGCCGCCGGCGATCAGCTCCTGCTCCATGGCCGCGATCTCGGTCGAGTCGGTCTCGTGCACGATGGTGCGCAGCTCGTCGCGGACCTCGTCCGGGTCGGCGCCGCCGTGCAGCTTCTGGATGATCTCCTTCAGGTTGCGGATCCTGTGGGCGCGGTTGTCGATCAGCTCGCTCATGGTCTCTCCTCGGGGCCGGCTCTGCCCACCGCCCCTTCACGAACCAATATCGCGCCCGGTCGCGCTCGTTGCATTGACCTGAGTCAAGACTGAGACCGATTCCCATCAAACACCAGTGCCGCAGACGGGGGAGGATCGATCGGACCAGGCTCTCGCACCGGCAATCCTCTTGTGCACCACAGACACGCGTTTCTGATCTGCAGACAGTCCGCGCGAGGGCGGAGTAGTGGTGACCCTTCCCCACTTGTGCGTGTCCAACGGGAATCAACCGTTGATCTTGGCCAGCTCGTCAGCATCCGCGAGATCTCTTGGTCGATCCGAGCTTCGCTTCACCGCCAAGAGGTCCTCGAGAGAGATGATGTTCACGGAAACACCGTCGATCTCCACGACATGGGTGCGCTCGAAGATCGTGGAGTTTTCCACACCCTTGAGACTCGTGAGAATGTCGATGCGATTCGGTTCAACTCCGAGGTGAGCGGCGCCGTGATCCCGCTCGAAAAGGCCCTGGGGAATGCCGGCCCCGCCAAACCCGAAGACTGACAGGGCGTCCATGATCCGCTCTGCGTTTTCAGTGGTGGGCAACACCAGAAGGTCCATATCCTGGGTCGTCCTCACATAGCCGTAGTAGTTGACCGCGTGACCACCGACGAGCGCGTATTGGACTTTGAACTCGCGGAACAGCTCGAGGAGCTTCTTCATGTCGTCTGACAACTGCATCGAGACCCTACCAGGAGATCCGTTCCCAGGTGGCCTTCCTCTGCATCGGGATCCGGCTCCACGACGCACCCCACCGTCTCGCCTGCAAGACGGCGAACTCCCGCATCCGGTCTCGAGGGCTCATCTCCGCGAGCCGTCGATGCTCGGCCGCATTCTCTTCCTCGAACGAAGAAAAGACCCGCACTTCACTCTTTCGAGGTGCCGGTCTTTTCGTTCGACTCACCGAGTGCGGAGAGCGACTGTCAGCCATGGGGACATTCTACCGTTTCACTTCGTGGCAGATACCGGCGCAACATTCGCATTCGTGCACAAAGTGGGACGCGTCAGAACGGAGTGTTGCCGGGCACCGATTCGACGACTTGTGCCGCCGCTGGCTCCTTACTCCGTTCTCGAACCGACCGCGTGGGTAAAAGGCGCGGCGTCAGCCTGAAGTAACTGCGCAGATCGGTGCCTTGCATCTTTTTCGTTTCCCGTTTCCGCCTCGGCACCGGGACGGCGCATGAGACCGGCGAGACGCTCCCACGAGCAGGGGGCTATACTCGCCGCGTCATGGGATCGCGGCGCCTCGTCATGCTCTTCGCCTGGTCCGCCTTGATCGTCCCGTCCCCATTGCCGGCCTCGGAGCCGACGACCCTGATCGACCGCCTGAAGCAGACCGAGCCGGCGAACATCACCGAGATCATCGACGGGCAATTCGAAAACGCGGACCCGCCGCCCGGGTTCGGCGTTGCCGATCCCTACGAGCCGGGCGCCGCCGAGACCGTGGAGGCCTGGTACCGCGATCCTCGGCAGGCGGATCACGTGTGCGCCGTCCGCTTCGTCGATCCCGACCGACTGCGTTACGAGCTCGGCGATTTTCCGTCGGCCGCACAGGCCGCGGCCGAGGGTTTCACGGTCACCCACCAGGGCCGTTGCGGCAGCTGCTCGACCCTCGAGGACCTCGCGGTCTACCTGGCCGTGCCCGATCTGGTGACACCGGCCCGGCGCTGTGCGCGGAAGTCCGGCGTGGAGCGCAAGGCGGAGTGCTTCGAGGAGACCATCGGCTTCACGCGGAGCTGCGCGGAGAGCTGGGCGTGGAACGCACAGAACACGCGCCGACAGTGCACGTGGATCTGTCTGTCGGACTACGGTTTCTTCAACCTGCTCTTCGGTCGCTATCCCGGACCCAACGTCGACGAGTCCGGGCGGCTGCGGCCGTGCCTGCAGTGCGACGAGGACCGAAGCGGGCCCGGGTTCAAGTACAGCGCCGGGCGCACCCGGCGCAACTCCGGCATCGAATCGGCCATCGCCCGATCGAAGCTCGAGCTCTCCACCGTCGATCACTCGGCCTACTTCGGCGAAGATGCCCGGGCTCGGTAATCGAATCGGTAAGAGGAGGGACCACGTGTCACAACGTGACATTCCCGCTGAGGGAGACGCAGAACGTGAGATCGTGATACGTGGTACCGATCGACCTCGAGACCTTCTACATCCCTGCCGCCGCCCACAAAGCGGGCGCCGCCGGCACCCGGTGGATCACCGATCTCACCATCCACAACCGTGCCGACACCGGAGCCTCCTTCGCCATCGACCTGCTCCCCAAGCGACAGGACAACAGCGCTCCGGAGTCGGTATCGTTCTCGCTCGAGCCTTCCTCCAGCGTCGGCTACGACGACGCCCTGGACGGGTTCTTCGACTTCAGCGGCGCGGCGGCGCTGAGGGTGCGGGCGACGAGCGGAGAGTTGGTCGTCGGGAGCCGTACCTACAACAACCAGCCCGAAGGCACCTACGGCCAGTTCATCACAGGATTCCCCGAGGACGCGGCCCTGGTGTCGGGCGACCAGGGGCTGCTCATCGGCCTTTCGCACGGTGCCGACTACCGGACCAACATCGGTTTCGCCAGCGCCTGCGGGGCGCCCATCTCGGTCGATGTCACGCTCTACGCGGCTGACGGCGCCCAGATCGGGCAGAAAACGGTGGAGCTCGCGCCCTACAGCTACGACCAGGTCACCGACATCTTCGCCGATTTCTCCACCACGGACGTCGAGCACGGCTTCGCAGTGGTCGAGAGCTCGAGCCCCGGCGCGTGGTACTTCGCCTACGCCTCGGTCATCGACAACCGCACGGGAGATGCAACGTTCATCCCTGCTCGCTGAACAGCACGACGGTTACGGGCCGACAGGGGCGTACTACTCGCGGTGACACC
>JASFPU010000397.1:0-3926 GCA_050115855.1 Holophagae bacterium | reverse complement strand
GATGGGTGCGAGATCGGCACGCTCGAGAATCGGCTCGTCGCCCGCCTCGGTGAGGATCTCGTCGAGAACGGCCCGCGCCGCCGCTCGGCTGCGCTGAGCGGCGTCGGCGTTGCCGGCGGACTCGAGTTCCTGCGCGAGCACCCAGTGGCTCTGGGCGATCAAGCAGCGCGCCCCGAGATCCTCAGAGGCCCGCAGCGCCTCCCGCGCCGCGTCCTCGGCCCTCGAGTCTTCGGTCACTCTCTGCGCCCTGGCCCACGCCAGCATGGACTCCGCCTCGACCGTCTTGAAGCCACGCGACCGGGCAACCTCGATCACCTCCTGGAGTGCGCTCGTGGCTTCAGATGGACGGCCGGCAAGTAAGAGCGCCCGCGCCGACCCTGCCTCGGCCCGGACGACGAAGCGCAGGTCCTCGGTCGTCTCCGCCGCCTGCTCGGCCATGGCGTAGAGTCGACCGGCCGCCGCCCCGTCGCCCATCAGCTCGGCTCGCAGGCCCCGGCCAAGGGCGACCTCGGCGGTAACGATGGCGTCCCTGGTCTCGGCGGCCAGGGCCGCGGCCTCATCGAATCGGGTCGCTGCTTCGTCGAAGCGGCCGAGCAATGCCAGGATCTCGGCCGAGCCCGCCAGCACCTCGGGGTACCACGGGTGGGTCTCGTCGAGCCGCCGGAAGGT
Source organism: Holophagae bacterium (assembly GCA_050115855.1). Classification (GTDB taxonomy): domain Bacteria; phylum Acidobacteriota; class Thermoanaerobaculia; order Thermoanaerobaculales; family Sulfomarinibacteraceae; genus JAHECW01. Next base: position 3,257 of record JASFPU010000397.1, on the reverse strand, counting down.
CTCCAGTGCCTCGGTGACCGCGTCGCGAGCGGCGCCGTAGCGCCCAGTGGCAGCATCAACACGCCCGAGGCTGAAGGTCTCGTATGCTGCACCGATCTCGTCGGCTGCCTGGCGACGCTGCTCGAGAGCTCGGAGGTAGAGATCCTGTGACCGCTTGAAGTTGCCGAGCGCGACATTCGTCTCAGCCAGGTTGTGCAGCGCGTGCGCGATGTCGTCAGGGTTGCCCAGCTTTTCACGGATCTCGAGCGCCCGCTCATAGTACAGCAGCGACTCCGAGTACTCGCCGCGCAGGTCGTAGATCATCCCGATGGTGTTCAGGGTCGACGCCTGGAGGACCTCGTCGCCGATCTCCATCTGCAGCCTCAGTGCCTCCCGGCTCAATCGAAGCGCGTCGTCGATCCGGCCGAGGTCGAGCTCGAGACCGCCGAGCCGCAGCAGCAGCAGCGCGAGCCCGCGGTCGTCGCCGATCTCGCGGCGGATGCCGATCGCCTCCTCGTAGCTCGTCCGCGCCGCCTCGGTCTCGCCCGCCTGCGCCTGCAGGAACGCGATCTCGGACAGGCTGGCGGCGGTACCCCGGCGGTCGCCGATGTCGCGCTTGATAGCGAGGGACTCACGGTAGTTGTCGAGCGCCTCGTCGGTCTGCCCGAGGAACTTGTACGCGATCCCGAGGGCCTGCAGCGTGTTGGCCTTGGCCTCGGCGTCGTCGGCCTGGATGGCCAGACTGAGCGCCTGGTTGAGCGGCGCCAGCGCATCCTGTGGGCTGCCGCTCTTGATCAGGACTCGTCCCATGGCGAGCTGGGCGGTGGCGTTGCCGGGGTCGGCCGCGATGGCGGTCTCGAGGTGCTGCCGAGCGAGCTCGAAATTACCGGTTTGCTCGTACACGATCGCCAGGTCGTAGTGCAGCTCGGGGTCGTTCGGGTGGATGCGGAGCAGGTTCTGGTAGGCGTCGAGCGCGACCTCGTACTCACCCTCGAGCATCGCGTGCCGGGCGACGATCTGGGAGCGCTCGGCGACCGGAAGGCCGTCCGCGAGATCGGCCGCGCGGCGCGCCGTGTCGAGCGCCTTCTGCTCGCGACCGAGGCGGGCGTAGGCGTCCGACAGCCGCGAGTAGGCGAGCGCGAATCCGTCGTCCTCCTCGGTCGCCCGCTCCAGGCTGGCGACCGCCTCGAGGTTGTTGCCCCGTCGCAGCAGAGCGAGACCCTCGTTGTAGTACCGGAGCGCTGCGATCGAGTCGGATGACGGCACGAACGCCTCCCGGGCGAGCTCGCGGCGGCCCGAGCGTGACAGGGCGAGACTGTCCCGGACCTGCTCGGCGAGGTCGTGCACGGCGCCGAGCAGCGCGTTCTCGGAATCGGCCTCGACCGAGACGGTCCGGGTATCGTGGCGCTCGAAGTCGCGCACCGTCGCATCGATCCGGATCGTGTCTCCGAGCCTCGCGAACTGGCCCCAGACCACGGTGTCGGCGTTGCCCAGCTCCGCCACGCGGCGCAGCGTCACCTCCTCGAGCTGGGCGCCCGGACTGAGCCGGAGGTCACGGAGAACCTGGAGCACGCGATCGCCCGACACCGACCGCAGCGTCGCCGACTGGCCGACATCCGACCGCAGCATCTCGGCGAGACCTTCGCTCAACCAGGACAGGTCGGCGTCACCCGACGCGTTCCTGAAGGGCACGATGGCGAGCGACACGACCTGAGACGGGTCGATCGCGGTGGCGACCTCCGTCTCCGCCCGGTCGGCCGCTGGACCGCCACGGATCATGAAATACGCGGCGACGGCGACCGCGACCACCGCCAAACCGGCGACGGTCATGCCGAGCCACCGCCACCGCGACCGCGCCGCGGTGGTCGACGGTCTGAGAGCGTGGATCGTCCCGGCCACCGTGAACTGCGATGTTCCACCCTGGAACGCGGCCAGATCCTGCAGGATCTCCCGCGCCGACTGGTACCGTTTGTGCGGCGAGATCTCCAGGCACCGGCCGATCACGTTCGACAGAAACGCGGGGATCTCGGGGTTGCTGTCGCGCACCGGCTTGGCCCGCACCTGGGTCCTGGTGAACATCGACGCCAAAGGCGTGTCGCCCTTGTAAGGCAGATCACCGGTGACCATCTGATAGAAGATGACCCCAAGCGAGAACAGGTCGGAGCGGGCATCCGCCGCCTCGCCCTTGACCTGCTCGGGTGACATGTAGTCGGGCGTTCCCATGACCGCACCGGTCTGGGTCATCGACGACGACTGGAGCGATCGGGCGATCCCGAAGTCCATGACGACGACCCGTTCGTCGGCGGTGATCATGACGTTCTGGGGCTTGAGATCCCGGTGGACGACGCCCTCGGCGTGCGCGGCGTCGAGCGCCATGCAGATCTGCTCGACGATGCGGATCGCCTCGTCGGGCGGCAGCGCCCCCCGCTCCGAGATGACGTCGAGTAGCTCACGCCCCTCGACGTACTCCATCGAGATGAAGCGGATGCCTTCGGCCTGCCCCAGGTCGAAGGTCCGCACGACGTTGCGGTGGGTGATCTCGCGGGCGAGAATGATCTCCTGCTTGAAGCGTTGGATCAACGCCTCGTCGGCCTCGAACTCCGGCTTGATGACCTTGAGGGCGACGTCGCGGTCGAGCTCGAGATCGCGCGCCTTGTAGACCGCACCCATCCCGCCGACACCGAGCTGCTGGTCGATACGGTAGCGGTCTCCCAGCACCGTCCCGATGTCGAGCCCGGCGCTGCCACCCGGTCCGACACCGGTACGGCCCGATGTCGTCCCGACAGCGACGGCGGGTTCGTGCAGCTCCGGCGGCAGCGTCTCGTCGACCATGGTTTCGGAACCCGACTGCCCCCGGCCGCCGTCGAGCACGTGCTCGCCCGTGTCGGCATCCCACACGGTTCCCTGATCGGCGACCAGCGAGCTGCCGCACTCGGTGCAGGCGGCTGCTCCCGGCTGGTTGTCCGCCCCACAGCTCGGACATGTCAGCCTGTCAGCCACCCACATTCCTCCCGAAACCGCTCATCTGTGTCGATGCTGTCGAGTCTAACACGCACGGTCTACGAACACTTCCGCCACTGTTCAGATCCGACCAGCCGCGGTTCGAGCGCTCTTCCTCGCACGATCCGCGGCCGCCGGACCTTCGGAAGCGCGACCGGTCGACCGCCGGACGAATCCACCACCGGCGGGTCAGGGAGACGCGGCGTTCCACGCCCCGGTGTCGCCGCTCTCGAAGCCGTCGGCGAAGATCGGTACCTCGACCTCGGGGACGTGCATGA
>JASFPU010000396.1:0-3931 GCA_050115855.1 Holophagae bacterium | reverse complement strand
CTGGCGTGCGTCACCTCGAGAGGCCCCGCGATCACTCCAGACGACGGCGCTGCTGTCCCGATTTCCGGCCACGATCTCCCCATTTCAGGGGGTCGAGTGTCAAGAGTTGTGAATCCGCGGCAGATTTCGGCCCCGAATCCGCGTTCGGGTGAAACGGCACGGGGTTTGCTTCGTTACCATTGATGTACGATTGGCACAGCACGCATCAGCAGGGAGCGGTCATGCACGCCGAGAACACGCCGAGTCGGCCGGAACGCGACGGCACGCGAAGCTCGCAGTGTCGGCCCCGGGTCGTGCTCTTCGAGCTGGCCGGGCGGGTCCGTGTAGAGGTGATCGAGCTTCCCGACGACGCCCGAATTGGCGACCGCCTGCAGCACGGCGGCAGGAGCTGGACGATCTGCGGTACCCGAACCGGCGCGCGGGTCCTCATCGCCGAGCCCGAGGCGAACTGATTTCTCAGCTCTCAGCTCTCAGTCAGATGATCGGATTCTGGAGCCCAGGTCAACCGGGTTGATCCGGACGGTGCGGTGGGCGTGTGTGGTTGCACGATGACGCGCTCAAACACACCACGCCGGGCGGTCGGCCGTCCGGCGCGGTGTTTCGACATCGCCGATGGTCACGAGCTGACGGCCCGATACTCCCACGGCGGCACCGGCGCCGGATCGGTCCACAGACCGCACGGCATCTCACGAGCCTTGGTCGCCAGCTCGTTCAGCTCACCGTCGTCGTTGGACTGCTGCACCCAAGCCAGACCGCGTCCAACGAGCAGCTCCGCCAGGTCGGTCCCGTCGACCATGACCCTCGCGGTGACCTGATCACCGCTGCTTTCGAGCACGTCGAGCTCGACCTGGTGCCCCCGTACCATGTCGCGGACGAAGCTGCGGATCTGCTTGCCCCACGGCTGATCGAGCTCGGGAGTGTCGATGCCGGCGACGTTGACCGTTCTCTGGCTCGAGTCGCACTTGACGACGAGGGTGTCGCCGTCGATCACCTTGATACATTTCCCGGTTACGGCATCGTGGCCGGCCATCGCTCCACCGGCAGCGAACCACACCGCGACGAGCGCCACGACGATGAAGGTGCTTCGGTTCATGTCGTCTCCCTTGACCATCGCTCGTGAATCAGCTCCCGCGAGCGTCCCCCGCCCCCTCGCTGTCGGGTCCGTCCCGGCCGACGGGTCTCGGGCGATGCTGACTCGTTGTCTACAGGTCAGTACGTAGCTTCGCGGTCAGAGGTTGACCCTCGGGTTTCGCCGACACCGCCGCGTCGGCGGTCGATCAGTCGATGACGATGCCGCGATCGGCTCGACGATCTGATCGCCGTCGGGCACCGCCAGCGCGCCATCGGGGAGAAAGTCGTACTGCAGATCGACCACGGGCAGTGCGGTGATCGGGCTCATTCTGCCTGCTCGCCGATCTCGGCGCGGAGGCGGCGCACCATATCCTGCTTGTGATTCCACAGCCCACGGCTGAGCGAGACGTGGTAGACGTGGGGGTTCATGAGACGCTTGACGCCTGGATCGAGCCGTTCGAGATCCGCCAGACGGCGTCCCCGCAGCACCTCGAGGTGCGGCGCCTCGCCGACCCGACGGCCACCCCGGAACACCTCCTCGTGCAGCAGCTCGACCTCGCTCACCTCGTCGCCGGACAGCCGGCGACGGCGCGGCTCGTCCGTCGGGTGGCACAAAACCAGGGTCTCACCGGGCACCGGTGCCTCGTCGGCGAGCGTGATGAGATCGGCGGTTGCCTTGCGGCGTCGGTCGTAGATGCGCCAGACCCGCTTGTCGCCCGGGTTGAGCGTCTTGGCCTTCGACTCCGACAGCTTGATCGCGGGTTGCAGCACGTCGCCGTCGGCGATCGCCACCAACTTGTAGACGCCGTCCAACGCGGAGTCGCCGGTCGAGGTGATCAGGGCGGTGCCGACACCGTGCACCAGCCGGCGCACGACCGAGTCGGCATCGACGCCGTAGCGCGGCGCTTCCTCCCGGATCTGGGTCACGATCTGCCAGATCACGAGCTCGTCGAGGTTGTTCGACAGCACGATGCTGACATCCTCGAAGCCGGCGGCATCGAGCTGGACCGCGGCCTGGATCGCCAGGTAGGCGAGGTCGCCCGAGTCGAGCCGGATGCCGCGCGGAGTGTGCCCGCGCCGCCGGAGCTCGGAGAACACCTGGATCGCGTTGGGAACACCGCTGGCCAGGGTATCGACCGTGTCGACCAGCAGCACGCAGTCATCCGGGTAGAGCTCGGCGTAGGCTCTGAAGGCATCGAGCTCGGAGCCGCCGAGCGCGAGAAACGCCTGCACCATCGAGTGGGCGTGGGTCCCCTTGGGCTGGACCCCCAGCATCCTCGACACTCCGACGTTGGACGTGAAGTCGGCGCCACCGATGAGCGCCGCCCTGGCGCCGGCGTTGGCGCCCCGCTCGTGTGCGCGGCGCATGCCGAACTCGAGGATCGGCGCGCCGTGCGCCGCCTCGCGGATGCGCGACGCCTTCGTGGCGACGAGGGTCTGGTAGTTGAGGTGGTTGAGCACCGGCGTCTCGATCAGCTGGGCCATGGCGAGCGGCCCGTCGACCACGACCAGGGGCACGTTCGGGTGGACGACCCGGCCCTCGGGCACGGCGCGGACAACCAGCCCGTCCATGGTTCCCGCGTCGGCGAGCCACTCCAGAAAGTCATCGCCGAACAGACGGGCACCGCCGTCGCCCCGCAGCGACCGCAGGTAGTCGATGTCGCCCGGCGTCGCCCGGGTCGAACCCATCCAGTCGAGCAGCCACTCGAGGCCGGCAAAGACCGAGTAGCCCGCCGAGTGCTCGCCGTAGTGCGGATGCGAACGGAAGAAGTAGTCGAACTGGACGCGGCGTTCGGCGAGGCCGTGCCGGAAGTAGAGCTGCGCCATGGTCAGCTGGTAGAAGTCGGTGAACAGCAGGCCTTCAGCGATACGGCGGTCGGTGGTCATGCCCCAAGGATCGCACACCCCGTGGGAACCGGAGGTCGGGTCGAGGTGCCTCGGTGGGTGCGTTGCTGTGAAACCTTGCCTCTTTAGCTGGAAACCGCGGAACCGGATACACTCGTCGGCAATGGGAGGCGATCAACCGACGTCGACAACCGGTCGAGCGCCGTTTCAGATCGGCGACTGGCTCGTCGAACCCGACCTCGACCGGATCAGCCGCGGCGAGGAGCAGCGGACCATTCGCCCCCGCGTCACCGAGCTGCTCGTCGCCCTGTCGCACCGCGGCGGGGAGCTCGCGGCAACGCGGTACCTCGTCGACGCCGTGTGGGGCACCGAGTTCGTCACGGTCAACGCGCTGACCCAGCTCATCGCCGAGCTCCGTCGCGCTCTCGATGATGATCCCAAGAACCCACGCTACGTCGAGACCATCCCCAGACGCGGCTATCGGTTGGTCGCACCGCTCACCCCGCCAGGTCGGTCGAACCGGCCGGACCACCCCGGGGAGCTCCACTTCGTGCTGGTCGATGACGACGGCACGGAGGTCGTTCTCAATCCGGGCGAGAGCATCATCGGCCGATCCCCCGACGCGACCGTCCGGATCGATGTCCCGGAGATCTCTCGCCACCACGTGCGCATCGTGATCGCGGGCTCGACGGCGACCATCGAGGATCTCGGCAGCAAGAACGGCACCTACCTCCGTGGGCGACGGATCGAGGGCGCGGTCGAGATCGGCAACGCCGACGAGATCCAGATCGGCGCCGACCTGGCCCGATTCAGGGTCCGGGTCATTGACGACCGGACCAAGACCGAGAGCCAACGGACCTGACCTGATTCGTCCTTCCGGGGCAGCTCTTTCCGGTCGGAGATCTTCGCCTCGGAAGTGTCAGCGAGCTGTGACCGACCCGTCATCGTCGCCTCATTCCTTACCGGCCTCCCCACTCGACCTTGAGCGCAGGGGCAACCCGGAGACCACACGTCC
>JASFPU010000395.1:0-3934 GCA_050115855.1 Holophagae bacterium | reverse complement strand
ACCGGGTTCAGGTTGCAGCGGATCCGTCCTTCGCCGCTCCGGTCGTCGATGTCGTGGTCGCCGACAGCTCGCACGACGTGAGCAGCCTGACCCAGGATGAAACCTACTTCTGGCGGGTCGCCGCCATCAACGCATGTGGCGAGGGAACGTTCTCGGCGCAGCGGAGTTTCACCGCGTCCGCCGAGCTCGTTTACCTGGTGGTCGACGACGCCGACGCCAGCCTCCAGGCCTACTTCACCAACACCCTGGACGCCATCGGCGTCGCTTACCGAAGCCATCCTGTCGGGGCCACGCCGACCGGCATCGAGATGCTCAGCCACCCAGTGGTGATCTGGACCTGCGGCAATCTCGGCTCGATCGACGCCGCCGAGACCACCGAGGTCGAGGCCTACCTCGACGCCGGCGGACGGTTCATGCTGTCGGCTCAGGACTATCTCTGGCCGTACCGTCCCGACGTCCCCCCGTTCGGGCAGGATGTCCTCGGCATCGCGAGCGTCGACAATGACGGCGGAGACTACACGTTGGTCAGCGGCGTCGCCGGCTCGCCACTGGCGGCGGTCGGTTCCCTGACCCTCGACTATCCGTTCTCCGACTGGTCCGACGCGATCACGGCGGGCGGCCCGGGCACCCTCGCGCTGGTCGGCAACAACGGCCGGGGGGCCGCGGTCACGACCGACACCACCGTGTTCCTCGCGTTCCCCTTTGAAGCCGTTGCCAACAACGGAACTGACACGACGAGCGCCGACGCCCAGGCCCTGCTGGCGGCAATTCTCGGCCACCTGACGTCGACGCTCGAACCGCCGATGTTCGCCGACGGTTTCGAGTCCGGCGACACCAGCGCCTGGCCGGTCGTCAACCCCTGAGACCCGACACACCGCGGGCCGCCGGAGCCGAGTCGGGTCCGGCGGCCCGTTGAAGGCCCGCGCGATCGCCTGAGATTCCGGCCGAGCCGACCGTCATCCGACCTCGACCACCTGAATCGCCGCTGCCGCTCGCTCGACGCGTTGCCCGACCTCGTCGAACGGCCGGCCCGAGATCTCCGCCAGGGTCCGCAGCTTGCGCTCCCAGGGCGGCGTCACCGCACGGCCTTGAGCCCGGCATACCGCCAGATCCTCCGCCAGAGCGAACTCCATGTCACGTTGTTGCCGCCGAGCCTCCTGACGCGCGGACTCCTGAAGCTCCGCGACCACCTCCGATGTCGGACGGTCGAGAAGACCGGCCAGGCGCTCTGCCCGGAAGTGCCAACGCTGCATGACCAGCGGCCTGCGCCGGTCGGCCGGGGTATTCTCGATCGCACACCAATCCATGATGAGGACGTGCTGCAGCGACACGGTGTTCATCGTCACTCCCCCTCTTGATCCGACGGTTGTTCGAGCTCTGGAAGGCGTCCATGACGTGTCTGGAACGCGTCGAGGTACTGCTCGAGTGCCTGTGTGACCAGGACCCAGAGCGGAACGTCACGAATCGTCGCGACCACCTTCAGCCGACGCACGAGCGTGCGCGGTACGTACGTCGAAAAATGCTCCGGACGACCGCGACCCCGGTCCGAGATCGCCGCGGCGTCGACCCGCGCCTTGGACCGCCCCATCATGCCGACTCGTGTGTCATCTGTCTCAAAATATCACAAACATGTTTGTATGTATACATTTTTCACACGGAACGCCCACGATCTCGAACGACATGCCCGTGCGATCGTCATGGGGAGTCCCCGACGACGGGACGCGCGATTACTCCGCAGCGTCCCCCGAACCGGTCTGAAAGGACTGCAGGGCCAGATAGCGCTCGCCGAACCTCTCGACGTTGTCCAACTGCCGGTCGAACTCGTCCCAGTGACCTTCCTCCGCCGTGACGAGGTCCTCGAAGATCTTCCGGCTGCCCGAGTCCGCGTTGTTCGAGCACTCGACCGCGAACCGGTTGTACATCTCGATCGATTCCTCTTCCAACCGTCTCGCCTTGCCGAGCATCTCCTTGGCCTCGTGGATCTTCTCGATCTCGCGGCCGACCACCATCTCGACCTCGCCACCGAGGAAGAGGATGCGCTCCGCAATCGCCTCGGCGTGCTGCATCTCCTCGATGGCGGTCTGCTTGAGCAGGTTGGCCAGCGGCAGGTAGCCCAGGTCGTCGAGGCGGAAGTGGAAGTACATGTACTGGTGGATCGCGGCGAGCTCGTCGGCGATGGCTGTGTTCAACAGCTCGATGCTCTTGTCGTGCACGGGTTCCTCCCTGTCGATCAGCGGAAATTGTAGCGCGAACCGGTCGCCGTCGGGTGCCCCCCGGCTACGGCGCCGGTCGCCGGATCAGACCGAGCCGATTGGCGCCGTCGACATTGACCTCGACCGGCGTGTCGAGCCGGACGTGGCGGACATACCTGCCCTCCCACACGGCTTCGAGATCGTCGAGCCAGTCGAGCTCGACGTCGAACGCCCCGTCGTGCTCGACCGACAGGTAGAGCACGCGTTGGCTGAGGACGTGGTGGAAGAAGTGCGTCCCCTGGCTCAGGTTGAGCGGCGCTTCGGGGATCGTGACCTCGACGATCACATCGGCCGACGAGATCTGTCCCCAACGAACCGGCACACCGTATCTGTCGTCTGTCGTTCCCCACCGACCGAAACCGATGAAGATCGCGGCTCGTTCCTCCTCGAGCAGGCCGCGATTGACGGCGTCGAGCTCTGCCGCGATGGTCCGCGTCTGGTGTCGATCGAACGCCGTCGGCTTGAGGTAGACGACATCCACGAGATCGTCCCGGACACCGTTGCCGAGGCACGTCTCCGACGCGACGAACACGTCATCGCCGGTCAGGTCGTCGACCTCGAGAGCCGACTCGTCGATCCGGCCGGGAATCGTCTTGAGCTGGACGAGCGCGATCCTCATCGGCGTCCCCGACACGGGATCGAAGGTCGCCGCGATCTCGATCTCGACCTCCTCGGAGATCTCCGCGGCCGCCACCTCGAGCACCCGGTCGACCGTCGATCGAAAGGGGACGGCGGTCGAACCCAACAGCGGTGCGAAGGTCAACGCGCGCGGTCCAGCGCCCTCGATGCCCGCCCTGAGCCGGTCGGACTCCGGATCGTAGGTTGACGCCAGCAGGGCGAGAGTCCCATCCTGTTCGGCATCGGCCAGACCCAATCGCACGAGGTACTCCTCTTCGCGGGTCGGATGCGGCATCACCGGATCACCGAGGTCGAGCGCCCAGAACGTGGTCTGCGAGTACTTCAGCAGATCGCCGACGCTCTTGAACGGCGGTGGTGCGGTCGGCCGGCCGGGCGAGTAGGTCCAAGTGTGGGCTTCGGACATGATCTTACCGAAGCCGAGAGCGAGGTTCACCACGCCGTCCTCGGGGCGGTCACCGGGTGTCGGATAGTGGTTGTAGGAACGGGCCACCGCCGAAACCGTCGGATAGAACCGGCTGCCGTGGCGCTCGCCGACCGCCGGTTGAATGACGACCGCCATCTGCTCGGCGTCCGCCGCGGTTCCCGCACCCCGGCGCCAGTTGACCGCATCGGTGAAGAAGGTCGACGCCCAGACCAACCTGACCGCGTCCGCGAGCTGTCGCGCCCGCCGCTCGGCGACCGGGCTGTGATTGGGGATCATCTTCGCGACATAGACACCGCCGATGGACCGCTCGATCTCCTGCTCGAGCACACTCGACGGTCGCACCGCCAGCGGCCCGGTCACCGCGTCGGTCACCTCCGACAGACGCGCCATGAGCCCATGGGGAAGCTCGCCGCCGGCGAAGATCCGGGCAATCTGTCGATCCGTCAGCCCGACGAAGCCCTCCGGAGTCAGCTGGTTCCGGTCCATGAACGCCGAGAAAACGTCCGCCGCCACGACGACCGACGCCGGCACCTCGACCACGAGCTCCTCTCCGTCGCCGAGCCCGAACCGATCGAGGAGATCGTGACGGAGCCTGTCGAGACCGGCCGCGGTCGAGCCG
>JASFPU010000394.1:0-3953 GCA_050115855.1 Holophagae bacterium | reverse complement strand
ATCGAGCCGACCGGTGGCCAGGTAGTCGAGGAAGAACAGCGGCGCCGCTCCCTGGACCAGGATGTCGTTGATGCAGTGGTTGACCAGGTCCTGGCCCACCGTTCCGTGCCGACCCGTGGCGAACGCGACCTTGAGCTTGGTGCCGACACCGTCCGCCGACGCGACCAAAACCGGGTCCTTGCACCCCTTCGGAAGGCGGAACAGGCCACCGAACGCGCCCTGGTCGGACAGCACCCCGCCGGTGTAGGTGTTGCGCACCATCTTCTTGACCTGCGCCAGCGCCCGGTCCTGCGCGTCGATGTCCACGCCCGCGTCTTTGTAGGTGGCCATGTCTCTCCGATCCCGATCCCGATCCCGATCCCGATTCCGATCCCGATCCCGATCCCGATTCCGAATCTGAGTCCGACCCCGTGTCCGTACCCGTGCCCGATGCTAGTCTGCTCAGCTTCCGATGACAACGGCCTTTCTCGGGTTTTGGAACCGTTCAGGCTCGGACCGCGGATGCTGAGGATTTGGATCGATGTTTGTGGGCGCGCTCCGGTCGCTGGGATCGGGAACTGGATCGGGAACGGCCGGAAGATCATCCGAGCCTCTCTTCGACCATCCGTGCTACAACCATCCCCATGACCATCACACGCTACTTCCGAGCTCCCGGGCTGTCCCCGGTCGAGCGGAGCCACGCTGTCACCACGGCGCGAACCCTCGGCCTCGAGATCGACAGGGTGCCGACCGAGCACTGCTTCTACGTCGCCAGTGACGGGCCGCTCGACGACGCCCGGCGCGCGGTACTGCGCTGGTTGCTTGCCGAGACCTTCGAGCCGGACGGGTTCGGCGAGTCGAGTTTCCTCGACGCCGGCGGCGGCGAGATCCTCGAGGTCGGGCCCCGAATGACCTTCTCCACCGCATGGTCGACCAACGCGGTCTCCGTGTGCCGAGCGTGTGGTCTCGACACGGTGTCCAGGATCGAACGCTCACGCCGTTTCGCGCTGCCGCTCCTGACCGACGCTCAGCGAAGGACCTTCCTCGCCGCCGTCCACGATCGGATGACCGAGTGCCCCTACCTCGAACCGCTGACCGGATTCTCGGTCGGCATCGAGCCGCGACCGGTGACCGTGGTCCCGATCCTCGAGCGCGGCCGTGCCGCCCTGGAGAGGATCAACTCGGAGCTCGGTCTGGCGTTCGACGACTGGGATCTCGACTACTACACCGAGCTGTTCCGTGATCGGCTGCGTCGCGACCCGACCGACGTCGAGTGCTTCGACATCGCGCAGTCGAACTCGGAGCACTCCCGTCACTGGTTCTTCAAGGGTCGGCTCGTGCTCGACGGCGTCGAGGCACCCGAGCACCTGATCTCGATGATCCAGGGGCCGCTCGAGGCCAACCGCAACAACAGCGTGATCGCCTTCAACGACAACTCGAGTTCGATCAGGGGCTCGACGACCCTGACCATCGCCCCGAGCCACGCCGGCTCCCCGTCGCCGCTGACGCCGACAGCAATCGACCAGGACGTCATCTTCACCGCCGAGACGCACAACTTCCCGTCCGGGGTCGCGCCGTTTCCGGGCGCCGAGACCGGCACCGGTGGTCGGATCCGTGACGTTCACGCAACCGGTCGCGGCGCGGACTACACCGCCGGCACCGCCGCCTACTGCGTCGGCAACCTCCGGATCCCGGGCTACGGGCAGCCCTGGGAGGATCCCGACTTCGGCTACCCGGACAACCTGGCGAGCCCGCTCGCCATCGAGATCGACGCGTCCAACGGCGCGTCGGACTACGGCAACAAGTTCGGTGAGCCGGTGGTTCAGGGCTTCACCCGCTCGTTCGGTCTCCGGCTGCCGTCGGGCGAGCGGCGCGAGTGGGTCAAGCCGATCATGTTCTCCGGCGGCATCGGTCGGATGGACCACCGGCACGTCGCCAAGGGCGCCCCCGAGATCGGGATGTGGGTCGTCAAGCTCGGCGGCCCGGCGTACCGCATCGGGATGGGCGGCGGCGCCGCGTCGTCAATGGTCCAGGGCGAAAACGTCGCCGAGCTCGACTTCAACGCCGTTCAGCGCGGCGACGCCGAGATGGAGCAGAAGGTCAACCGGGTCATTCGCGCCTGCTGCGAGCTCGGCGCCGACAACCCCATCGTGTCGATCCACGACCAGGGTGCGGGCGGCAACTGCAACGTGCTCAAGGAGATCGTCGAACCGGCCGGGGCGCGAATCGAGATCCGCAGCTTCCCCGTCGGCGACGAGACCCTGTCGGTGCTCGAGATCTGGGGCGCCGAGTATCAGGAGAACGACGCGCTGCTGCTCCACGACGAGCACCGGGCTCTGTTCGAAGAGCTGTGTGCCCGCGAGCGGGTGCCCGTCGCGTTCGTCGGTCGCATCACCGGCGACGGCAGGATCGTCGTGCACGACGAGCGCGACGGCTCGACGCCGGTCGATCTGGTGCTCGGTGACGTGCTCGGCGACATGCCCCAGAAGACCTTCAGCTTCGATCGGCAGCGCCCGGCGCTGGTGCCGCTCGAGCTGCCGTCCGAGCTCGACGTCCGCAGCGCGCTCGACCGGGTGCTGCGGCTGCTCGCGGTCGGCTCCAAGCGGTTCCTGACGACCAAGGTCGATCGCGCGGTCACCGGTCTCATCGCACGGCAGCCGTGCGCCGGACCGCTGCAGCTCACGGTGGCCGATGTCGCGGTTGTCGCGGCGAGCCACCTCGGCACGACCGGAGCCGCCACCGCGATCGGCGAACAGCCGATCAAGGGGTTGCTCAACCCGGCTGCGATGGCCCGGCTGTCGGTCGGCGAAGCGCTCACCAACCTGGTCTGGGCGCGCGTGACCGGTCTCGGCGACGTCCGCTGCTCAGCGAACTGGATGTGGGCCGCCAAGCTGCCCGGCGAAGGCGCCGCGCTGTACGACGCCGCCGACGCGATGTGCGCCATGATGACCAAGCTCGGGATCGCTGTGGACGGCGGCAAGGACTCGATCTCGATGGCCGCCCGCGCGCCCGACGGCGAGACCGTCAAGACACCTGGGACGCTGGTGATCTCCGCCTACTGCACCTGCCCCGACATCCGCGCCACCGTCACCCCCGATCTCGAGCTGCCGGGACGCGGTCGGCTGCTGTTCATCGACCTCGGCGGCGGACGGAATCGGCTCGGTGGCTCTGCGCTGGCCCAGGTCTGGCGGCAGATCGGCGACGACTGCCCCGATGTCGACGACATCGGCCGGCTCGGCCGGGCCTTCGAGGCGGTCCAGTCGCTGCTCGCCGACGGCCTGATCGCCGCGGGCCACGACCGGTCCGACGGCGGCCTGATCACGACGCTGCTCGAGATGGCGTTCGCCGGCGACTGCGGCCTGGAGATCGACCTGGACGACACCGATGACGCCATGGCCGCGCTCTTTGCCGAGGAGCTCGGGCTGGTCATCGAGGTCGATCGCGATGACGTCGAGCGTGTCCGAAGCGTCTTCCGGTCGGCCGCGGTGCCGAGTGTCGAGATCGGCCGGACGGCGGCGGAGCCGGTGGTTCGAATCACCGTCAGCGGTGCCACTGTGCTCGACGAGGACGTCCGCTCGCTGCGCGACCTGTGGGAGGCGACATCTTTCGAGCTCGATCGTCTCCAGGCCGACCCCGCATGCGTCGCTGAGGAGGCCTCAGGCCTCACCCACCGCCGGACCCCGTCGTTCAGCCTGAGCTTCACGCCGGCACCGACCGCACCCGATGTCATGACCGGATCCACCAAGGTCCCGGTCGCAATTCTGCGCGAGGAGGGCTCGAACGGCGACCGCGAGATGGCCGCAGCCTTCCACGCCGCAGGCTTCGAGCCGTGGGATGTCAGCATGTCCGATCTGCGCACCGGCCGGGTCGCCCTGGACCGGTTCCGCGGCGTGGCGGCGGTCGGCGGCTTCAGCTACGCCGACGTGCTCGACTCGGCCAAGGGGTGGGCCGGGACCATCCGGTTCAACGACGCG
>JASFPU010000393.1:0-3976 GCA_050115855.1 Holophagae bacterium | reverse complement strand
GATCGAGCCCGACCGGGCCGCGTTCGACGCCGACCTGGGATACGACGACGGCCTCGCGTTGCTCGACCGGCTGCGCCGGGCCGCCGATGCACACCGTCTCGACTTCGGCGTCAAGGTCTGCAACACGCTTCCGGTTGTCAACCGGCGTCCGACCCTGGCTGCGGGGGGACCGGTCGCCTATCTGTCGGGGCGACCGCTCCACGCCGTCGCCGTCGCACTCGCCCGGAGGTTGTCCGACGACACCGGCAGCCGGCTGCCGATCTCGTTCGCCGGCGGCGCCGACGCCTTCAACACGCCGGATCTCCTCGCCGGGGGCCTGCGCCCGGTTACCGTCTGCTCCGACCTGCTGCGGCTCGGTGGCTATCTGCGGCTCCACCAGTACCTCGACGAGATCGGCGCCGCCCTCGACACCGCCGGTGCAACCGATCTCGACGATCTCGCGCGACGACGCGCCGGCGGCGATCGAACACCGGCGGAGGCGGCCCGAGTCAACCTCGCCCGGTACGCCGAGCGCCTCCGGGCCGACGCCGAGGTCGCCGCCCACAGCTACAGCCGCGGGGCCACGACGACCGGCCGCGACCTCGGGCTCTTCGACTGCGTTGACGCGCCGTGCACCGAGGTCTGCAGCATCGGCCAACAGGTCCCCGAGTACATGCGCCGGGTCGCCGCCGGCGACCTCGAACACGCGGTCGACGTCATCGCGCGGGACAACCCCCTACCGTCGATCCTCGGCCGCGCCTGCCACCACCCCTGTGAGTCGGTCTGCACCCGGACCCATCTCGACGCGCCGCTCGCGATCCGCGACATCAAACGCTTCGTGGCCGACAGCGCACGACCCGATCTGGGCGCCGGTCGGTCTCTCGACGAGACGGCGGCGGTAGCGATCGTCGGCGCCGGTCCGTGCGGCCTCGCCGCGGCCGTCGAGCTGGCCCGTGCCGGACTCCGCGCGACGATCTTCGAGGGCCGCGCCCGCAGCGGCGGTATGGTGTCGGCGACCATCCCCGGCTACCGCGCCGCACCGGACGCCGTCGAGCGGGACCTCGACGCCATCGCAACGCTCGGCATTACGATCGAGTACGGTGTCGAGATCGGTCGCGACCTCGCTCTGAGCGAGCTGACCGATCGCGGCTACCGGGCCGTCGTGCTCGCAGCGGGCGCCCGGCTCGGGCGACGGCTCGGACTGGCCGGCGAGGACGCCGCCAACGTCGTCGACGGCCTCGAGCTGCTGACATCGGTCGGCCGAGGAGAACGCCCGGACGTCGGCCCGCGGGTCGCCGTCGTCGGCGGGGGCGACGTCGCGATCGACTGCGCCCGCACCGCACGCCGTCTCGGCGGAGGCTCCGTCGAGATCCTCTACCGCCGCACCATCGACCAGATGCCGGCCCGTGCCGAGGAGCTCCGCGAACTGCTCGCCGAGGATGTGACGATCCGCGAGCTGGTGGCGCCCCAGCGGATCGTCACGGATCGCGGTCGGCTGGTCGGGCTCGAGTGCGCCGCCATGCGGCTCGGTCCGCCGGACGCATCGGGTCGGCCGCGCCCGGTCGAGGTCGCCGGCGAAACAATGCACGTCGAGCTCGACACCCTGATCGTCGCGGTCGGCCAGAGGCCCGATCTGTCGTTCGCCGGCGACCTCGATCTCACGCTCGCGCCGTCAGGCTACCTCGATGTCGACCCCGACACGCTGGAGACCTCGGTCCCCGGAATCTACGCCGGCGGCGATCTGCGCCACCCCGGACCGTCGTCCATCGTCGACGCCTGCGGCGACGGCCGGCGCATCGCCCGCGTCATCCTCGAACGCGCGAGTCGACCCGTCCCGGAACGCGCACGGATGGCCACCGCGGCACCCGACCGGACCGACCTGCTCGCTCGCCGGAGTCACCGGGCGCCCCGCGTCGCCACGCCCCAGAGGCCGGCCGGCGACGGCGGTCGTTTCGCCGAGGTGAACCTGACGCTGGATGCCGACGCCGCCCGGGCCGAGGCCAGCCGCTGTCTCGACTGCGATCTGATGTGCGCATCGTGTGAAAGCGTCTGCCCGAACCGCGCGATCGTCAGCTACCTCGCGTCGCCCGCGAGGCTCGATCCGGGCCCGGACGGACCCGCCTTCGAGGTCGGCCAGGCGCCCCAAGTCGCCGTGCTCGCCGACCTGTGCAACGAGTGCGGCAACTGCGCGACCTTCTGTCCCACCGTCGGCCGGCCGTGGCGCGACAAGCCGCGGCTCTACCTCCACCGGCCGGACTTCGAGGCCGAGAGTGACAACGCTTTCATGCTGCTCGAGATCAGCGGCCGACCGGCGGTCCAGGGGCGCTTCGACGGCGTCACTCACCAGCTCACCGCGGAGCCGGAGATCGAGCTCCGGAGTCCGACGTCCAGGATGCGACTCGATCCCGACACGCTCGAGATTCGTCGTGCGGCCGGCTCCCCGGCCTCCCGGTACGCCGCCGCGGTGATGTGGACGCTGCTGCGCGGCATCACGGGGTCCCTCCCCCACTTCCCGCTCGTCGACGCACGACCGGAGTGGCTGGTCGACTGACCGCGCCAGCCAGCGTACCCACGCCGGATGGTCTTAACCGTCAAGGACGCCAGGCATTGCAGGTGTGAGCGCAGAGGCGCGGAGCCATCACGGCCATCGCACATCAACGCAAAGACGCAGAGACGCAGAGACGCAAAGAACCTCATTGAAACCTCGCGGTGCCGGCCTGGGAGCTCAATGCCCTGCGTAACGCACTCCCGAACCGCTTCAGTCGACTTCCTGGAGCACAAAGAACACGGAGAACCACGAAGTACCGCATCTGCGTGCCCGGACCGGGCGTCCTGCAATGCGAAGGACCGCCGGTCGCGTTCGACGATCCGAAATGACCTCCATGCGCTCTCTGTGGTCACCGTGATCTCCGTGTTTCAATCCGCTCCTCACGGCTCCGGCGTCGGCTTGAGCCGAAGAACCCATCTCCCGCCGGACTCCAGCGCCACGAAAAAATGGCATGACTTTGCGTGCTTTGCGATGGATGGCCTTTGTGCCCTTTGTGGTAAGAATTCGTTCGCGTCGGGTTCGAGACCGCATCCGGCGACGGTTACGAGAACGGGAGCGCGAAAGGCCTCGTCGGACTCGGGTGCGGGAACGGACACGGGTACGGGTACGGGAACGGGATCACGGATACAATGCCCGCCGGAGGTTCCATGCGGACCAGATTCGTCAACCTTCGCATTCCGGCCGGCGGCAACGAAACCCGCGCCGCCGAGATCGTCGTCGACGACGGCCGGATCGACGAGATCGTGACGACCCCCGGCGAGACCGCGGCCGGTGGCGAAACCTGGGTCAACCTGCGCGACGCGCTGGTCCTGCCGGGCGTCATCGACGGCCACGTCCACTTCGACGACCCCGGTTTCACCCACCGCGAGGACTTCACCAGCGGCACCGCGGCCGCCGCGGCCGGAGGTGTGACCTGCGTCGTCGACATGCCGTGCACCTCGCTGCCGCCGGTCACCGACGGCGACGCGCTCGCGACCAAGGTGCGCGCCATCCAACCCAAGGCCTACGTCGACTACATGCTCTGGGGCGGCGTCTCCGGCAATGCCGTCGCCGAGGACGACTGGCGCGACCGGCTCGCCGACCTCGCGGCCGGCGGCGTCGCAGCGGTCAAGGTGTACTGCCTGTCCGGAATGGAGACGTTCACCGGGCTCGACTACGACCGGATCCGCGACGTGCTCGACACCGCGGCCGGTCTCGGACTGCCGGTCGGCGTCCACGCCGAGGACGCGACCGTCGTGCGCGAGCTGACCCGGGAGATCCGGCAGCGGGGCGGCGACAGCCCGGCCGACTACGCGGCGTCGCGGCCGGCGCTCGCCGAGGTCGCGGCGGTACGCCGTATTGTCGAGCTGTGCCGCGACACCGGGTGCCGGACGCACATCGTCCACCTGGCGAGCGGCGCCGCACTCGATCTGATCGCGCGGGCGCGGCGGGACGGCGCGCCGATTTCAG
>JASFPU010000392.1:0-3980 GCA_050115855.1 Holophagae bacterium | reverse complement strand
ATCGTTCCTGTCGGCGCTCGGTGTCGGGATCGGGGTCGCCGCGGTGATTCTCCTGACCTCGCTCGGCGAAGGAACCCGCGACTACATGGTGTCTCAGTTCACCCAGTTCGGCACGACCCTGATCGGAGTCAATCCCGGCAAGGTCAAGACGCTCGGCATGCCGGGCGTGCTCGGCGGCACGACGCACAAGCTGACCATCGACGACGCCGAGGCGCTGCGCCGGATCCCCGACGTCGAGGAGGTCGTCCCGGTCGCCTTCGGCCAGGCCAAGGTCGAGGGCGGCGGCCGCGGCCGCAACGTGTTCATCTACGGCGTCGGCTGGCAGGCGGCGGCGGCGTGGCGGTTCGGCGTCGCCCAGGGCTCGTTCCTGCCCCGGATGGACCCGAATCGGCGCGGCTCGTACGCCGTGCTCGGCGCCCGGCTCGCGCGCGAGCTGTACGACGAACGATCGCCGCTCGGCGAGCGCGTCCGAATCGGCGGATCGACCTTCGTCGTCACCGGTGTCATGGAGCCCAAGGGTCAGCTGCTCGGCTTCGACATCGACGACGCGGCCTACATCCCGGTCGCCAGCGCCATGGACCTGTTCAACGTCGACGAGCTCAACGAGATCGACGTCGTGGCGGCGTCGAGCGAGGCCATCGATCCGGTGGCGGAGGGCATCCGGCGGCTGCTCATGGAGCGGCACCGGGGCGAGGAGGACTTCACGATCACGACGCAGACCGAGATGCTCGACACCTTCGGCCGGGTGATGTCGATGATCACCGTGGCGGTGTCCGGAATCGCCGGCATCTCGCTCTTCGTCGGCGCCATGGGCATCGTCACCATCATGTGGATCTCGGTTCACGAGCGGACCGGCGAGATCGGCCTGCTGCGCGCGATCGGCGTGTCGCGCGGTCGGATCCAGTTTCTGTTCCTGATCGAAGCCGTCGTGCTGTCGATGGCCGGCGGCCTGCTCGGCCTGACCGCCGGGTTCGCGATCACCGGTCTGATGCGGGCTGCGATTCGCGGGCTGCCCATGAGCACGCCGATCGAGGCGGTGATCGCGGCGCTGGTCATGAGCCTGCTGGTCGGTGTCGTCAGCGGCGTCGCTCCGGCCCGGCGGGCGGCCGACCTGGATCCCATCGACGCGCTGCGGGCGGAGTGAACGGCGCCGGTCGACGCCGCCGCGGTCGAGGCGACGTCAGAGGCTGATCTCGCGCGGACCCGGAAAGGTCTCGAAGGCGGGCTCGTCGGTCATGTCCTCACCGCGCTGCATGTCGCCGACGACGTCGAGGAACTGCTCGGCCCGGGGGCCGGTCGCGTGCTCCGCCGCGAGCTGCTGGAGCTCGATCGCCTGCTGCGTTGCGCCGGAGACGTAGAGCAGGCGCGCCAGCGTGTCGGCGACGTCGGCCGACGGGTCCTTCTCGTAGGCCTCGCGGGCCATGGCGACGCCGGTGTCGAGGGACTCGCGAGCGAGGTAGAGCTGCCACGCGGCCCGGTTGAGCGTGTCGGCGTCGTGGGTCAGCTCCGGCGACGCGAACCACCGCCCGTAGAGCTCCGCCGCGAGCGTGTAGTGGCCGCCGCGGAAGGCGAAGGAGGCGAGCTCGAAGAGATCCTCGGCGCGCGCGTCGTCGAGCGACACGAGACCGAGCAGCTCCTCGGCGTCGTCGTACCGCGCCTGGCGCAGACGCTCGGCCTGCTCGCTGGGATCCATCGAGACGAGCCCGTCGTCGAGCAGCGTTCTGAGGTGCTCGCTGCCGGGGATCGGCGGCACGTCGAGGGAGGCCGGCCAGCCTTCCCGGTAGAGCTTGGCGGCGCGCAGGTAGACGCGGTAGTGCAGGTCGCGACCGGCCTGGAACATCAACTGTTGGCAGACCGCGTGATCGTGGCCCTCGGCGCCGTGGAACAGCCGGAGCTTGGCGATCGCTCCCTCCGGGTCGGACCGCTCGAGCAGACCCTCGACCGCCCGCCGGACCGCCTCGGAGTTGGCCGGGTCCTTCTTCAGTGCCTGGAGGCACGCGAAGAAGGTGTCCCCGCTCTGAATCCGCGCGATCTCGTCGCGCAGCTTGTCCGGCGGCAGGTAGCCGACGATCCGTTCGAGCTCCTCTCCGTCCGGACCGAGAAAGACCATGGTCGGGTAGGACTCGATGTTGAACTCCTGGGCGTCCGCGCGGCCGTCACCCTCGGCGTCGAGCCGGACGGCGACCAGCTGGTCGAGCTGATCGCGCACCTGCCGGTCGGTGAGGACCTCGGACTCGAGCCGACGGCACCAGCTGCACCAGTCGGTGTAGAACTCGACGAAGACCAGCGTGTCGAGCTCGTTCGCCCGTTCCACGGCCGCGTCGAGATCGCCGTCGAACCAGGGGTCGCCGCCGCCTGCCGTGCAGCCGCCCAGGACCACCAGCAGAACCGCAACCGGGAGTGTCACACCGAGCTTCATTGAGGCCTCCGAACCGTCGTTGACAGCGACGTTTCCGACGTGAATGTGTCGCCAGAGCGAAACAGGTTTCACTGGAGTGGGATTCCACAGCGTGGTTGTACGGTGATTCGGGTTCCGGGTTCCCGGCCGCTACCAGACGTAGTCGGCTGCGACCTCCCTGGTGTCGCGGCCGGCGAGGATGTGGACCACCCGGATTCTCCGAACGGTGACCGGCGACACGCTGCCGAGCGGAATGTGGACGAGCCGTTTCCCCTGGTGCGCCGCGTACGTCCGCATCGCGTCCGACGGCGGTGACGGCCCGAGGTGGACGACCAGCTTCTCACGGCTGTAATCCACCGCCGCCATGATCAGCACCTCGGCCTTCGACCGGGCGCCGCGGTAGTCGGGATCACGCCACACGTCGTACAGCCGGCCGGGCGGCGAGGTGAGCAGGAACCCGCCGTAGGTCGCCCGCATGATGCCCGGGCCGACGATCTGCTGCGTCGGGTCGGTCGCGTAGAACGCCATGTCCGACTCCTGCGCGTGCTCGCCGAGCCAGGTCAGCAGGTACGGATAGGCCGTGCCGCCTCGGTCCTCGTCGAACACGGCGACCACCGAGCCCGCGGCGCCCGGCGCGCGGCCGAGCTCGCGCACCCAGACCCGGCCCTCGTGCCAACGGAGCAGGGTCTCACGCAGGTCGAGGCCGTCGAGCATGCTGGTGGTGAACGGCTCGGAGCGCTCGGTCTCGGCCGACAGGATGGACACCGCCTTGTGCTGGAGGTACCGGCCGTAGTCTTCGACGACGACGTCCTCGGGGGGGTACGAGCAGATCCCGCTCGCGTCGAACGCGTCGATCCACTCCTTCGGGTCGTCCGTCGTGGGCCGCGTCCGCACTGGAACCAGGCGCTGTTTGACGCGGAAGAAGCGGCGTCGGAAGCGCACCGTCCTGGTGCCGAGATCGAGCATGTCGCCGTCGACCCGGGCGGTTTCGATCTCGGCGGCGTCGGTCTGCCAGGGGTAGGCTCGGGCCGCGGCGAACGTCTCCCAGGCCAGGTTGTCGTCGGCGATGCCGCGCGCCGCGACAACCCACTCATAGAGGCCGGGCGCCAGCAACCCCTGGACCCGTGCATACCGGCGGCTGACGTCGAAGAACAGACGGCGCTGCCAGGGCGCGATCGAGTTGCCGGTCTGGTTCTGCCACGACGCCCCGGCGATCCGGAACACGGCGCGGCCGAGCGCGATCCGATCGAGCAGCAGCCCACCGCCGCCCGTTGGGCAGCGAGCCCGATCGGCCGCCCATGCGGCAACCGCCCGGCACCGGTCGGCCTCGTCGGTGATGGTCTCGCCGGCCAGGACGCGCAGCCCGTCCCGCACCAGCTCGACCCGGCGCGACACCGTGGCCTCGAACGGCGGCGCCTCGGGCGGGCGGCCCCGGCGGAGGTGCTCGTGAACGGCGTGGGCGAGGGGCGGATCGTGCAGCACCGCGGTCAGGCTGTCCGGGTGGAGGTTGCGGACGGCCACCGAGGTGCGCCGCTGGCGGGCGAGCGGGGCGGCGGTCGGACCCGTCAGGCGGCGGGCGACG
>JASFPU010000391.1:0-3985 GCA_050115855.1 Holophagae bacterium | reverse complement strand
GCGAGTTGTCGACGATAAAGCGCCGCTCGCCGATGAAGGTCCGGCCGCCCCAGCGATCCTCGGTCCAGATCACCAGCACGTGCTCGCCATCGGCCAGGTTCTCGGCCACCGTGTCCAGGGCGTAGCTGTAGCCGGCGTTCGCCGTGAAGTAGGTCGGCAACCACAGGTACCGGTCCTGGACCTCTGGTGTCGGTAGGTCCATCTCGTCGACCACGTCGACGTACTCTCCGTCGACCCAGACCTCGATGATCTCGATGGAATCGAGGTCGATCGCCCAGCCCGTGACGTCGACCGTCCCAGTCACCACCGCGCCCGGCGGGTCCGGTGTGTAGATGTCACCCCACGATGGCCGGTCGGGGTCGTCATCGCAGTCGAAGATGACCGGGATCTGGGCGATGTCCGCGACGTTGTTCTCGAGG
This sequence comes from Holophagae bacterium, assembly GCA_050115855.1. Classification (GTDB taxonomy): domain Bacteria; phylum Acidobacteriota; class Thermoanaerobaculia; order Thermoanaerobaculales; family Sulfomarinibacteraceae; genus JAHECW01. The sequence continues at coordinate 3,566 of JASFPU010000391.1, read as the reverse complement.
TCGCCGGCCCGGATCTTGAGGTAGTGCAGACCCTGCCGGTAGCCCTTGCGGATGATCAGATCCGACACGTCGAGGACAAACGCGAACCCGGAGTCCTTCGCGTTCGGAACGTCACTGAACAGCCGGAGAATGTCCATCCTGGGCAGTCCGTAGTAGTTGACGTCCATCTGGAACCACGGGTGGTAGAAACCGGGGAAGCTGGTGTCGGCGAGCACCGTGCCGTCGATCAGCAGCTGGACATACCCGACGCCACCATCGTCGGTCTGAGCGCCGACGTCGAGCGCCCATCCGGTGATCAGCTCGGTGACCTGCGGATCCTCGTACGGCGGGCTCGACCAGCTCCCGGGGTCCTGACAGCCCTTGGCGTACATGATGTGGTTCGAGATCGGCCAGTCGATGGCGCCGAACGGCGGCAGGTTGTAGTTGACGTTGAAGGTCTGCACGTAGCGCGTCCCGATCGTGCGGGACACGTTCTCGTCATCGACCAGACGGACCGACAGCACGTGGATGCCGTTCGCCCAGTGCGTCGTATTGAGCATCTTGACGAAGCCGGCGTCGGCGGCATCCGGATGCGACGGGAACCGTTGCATGATGTCCGGCCGGTGAATGCCGGTGACCGCGTTGCCCACCGAGACACCGTCGACCATGATCTCGACGAAGCGGAGCTCCGAGTCGTCAAGCGCCCACCCGGTGACCGGGAAGACGCCGCTCATCGGCTGGTCGGCACCGGGCATCTCGAGCTCGCCGAACGGCGCCTGGTTGAGATCGTTGTCAACGGTCACCGTGCGCTCGCCGAAGTCCTCCTCGGTACCGTCGTTGAACGCGACACGAACGAACAGGGTGTGCGATCCGTCAGTCAGGGTTGCCGAGTCGAAGGAGGTCGCGAAGCCGGGCCGGGCGAACGGCGTGCTGGTGTACCACGGATAGGCCTGCATCACGTCGTACCGAGGCTGATTGAGATCGGCCGTCGCGACGAATCCACCGTCGACGTAGAGGTCGACGCGGGTCACGATCGACGAGCTCCAATCACAGCTCTGCCATGCCCACGGAGGACCGCAGTCCTGCCCGTCGTCGAGGACGTAGCCGGTCACCGACACGAGGCCGAAAACCGTCGCGCCATCTTGAGGCGTATCGAGCTCAAAAACGGGCGTTGCATTCCCGCTGCCAGCGAGCAAAACTGCAACCGCAATGATCGTCCCAACGGTGATTCTGTGACGCATCAGCTGTCCTCCTCTGAAGCGCAAACCCAGCATTGGCAAACTCTAACCTGTTTGATGATATACCAAATGAAAGTCAACGGTCAACGAATTTTGTGATGAACCGCACTTTCTCAGTCCGGTTTCTGTGATCAACGGACACGATATTTTCCGGTCATTCCCGGCTGCACAAAGGTCGACAATTACGCGTCCGCTTTCTCTTCGACCGACGATGCCAATTCCTCGGCGTGAATCCGCGCGCAATTCGCCAGCGCTTGGAGATCGAATCCGCCCTCGAGAAAGGACAGGATCCGACCGTCCGACCAGCGGTCCGCGGCGGCGGCCAGGAACGCGCTCAGCCGCCGGAAACCGTCGTCGGACAGCTTCATGCCCCCGATCGGATCATCAGCGTGCGCGCTGAAGCCGGCGGACACCACCAGCGCCGCCGGCCGAAGACTGGCGGCGACCTCCTCGAACGCACGCTCGAATGCGGTGCAGAACACGTCGTCATCGGCGCCGGCGGCGAGCGGGACGTTGCGGTTGCTGCCGTCGGCGCCGACCTCGTCGGCGGTCCCGGTGCCCGGAAATCCCGGGAACCGGTGGACCGAGACGTAGCCGACCTCGGGCCGGTCGATGAACACCGCCTGGGTCCCGTTGCCGTGGTGGGCATCGACGTCGGCGACGAGCACGGGCCGGTTCCAGCTCGACACGATGACCTCGGCCGCCAGAGCCACCGAGTTGAAGAAGCAGTAACCCTTGGCAGCGGAGTGCTCGGCGTGGTGCGACGGCGGCCGGAGCACGACGAACGCACGCTGAAGCCGGCCGTTGACGAGGTCGAGCGCCGCGTTGAGCGCCAGCCCGGCGGCGCCGACCGCCGCGTCGAACGTGCCGGATGAGACCCGGCAGTCGTGGCTGTCGAGCCAGCCGCTGCCGACCGTCGAGGCGACGCGAACACGTTCGATGTAGCCCGCGTCGTGGATCCACTTCAGGACGCCGATGACATCCTCGTCCGGTGGCAGGGGTGAGGCGCGATCGATCGACCACCGACCCGGCGAACCGTGCTCCAGCGCATCGAGCACCACCTCGACCCGACGCGCCGACTCCGGGTGACCGAGGCCCGGATCGTGCAGCAGGCATCTCGAGTTCGAACGGACCTGGAGTCGGGGTCGGTCGATGGTGTCCCTCCCGATGTCGGCCCGCATCGTCCGCGCGCCGCTGTTGTGAAGACCGCGCCATCATACTACCCTGTGGGCCATGGCCCATCCTGCCGTTCGAATCGGCGTCTCGCTGCTGCTCACGGTGGCTCTGTTGGCGTTCTTCCTGTGGAACGTCGACTTCGACAAGACGCTGGACGGTCTGGTCGGCGCCAACCCGTGGCTGGTCGCCGCCGCAGCGGTCCTCGCCCTGGTGTCGTACTGGGCGCGCGTGATCCGTTGGATGCTCATCCTACGGCCAGTAGCCAGGGTCCGCCACGCCAGCGCGCTGATCGCCACCGCCATCGGGTACGCCGCCATCACGCTGCTGCCGGCGCGCATGGGCGACATCATCCGTCCGGTGCTGCTCGCCAAGCGCGACCGCTTCCCGGTCTCCGCGAGCCTGGCCTCCGTGTTCACCGAACGGGTCTTCGACCTGTGGACGGTGGTGCTGTTCTTCCTGGTGTTCCTGCTCTGGCCGCCCGACATGGCCGAGCTCAGCCACGAAGCCGAGGCCAACCTCCGGCTGCTGCGGATCTCCGGCTACAGCGTCGGGCTCGGCCTGGGGTTCGGGACCCTGTTGCTCCTCGGTCTGTTCCGCTATCAGGAGCGCTTCGTCGACATCCTGTGCACCCCGGTCGCTCGGTTCAAGCCATCGTGGCGCGAACCGCTCGCCAACTTCTTCCACCACTTTCTCGACGGTCTGCGGGTCCTCCAGCGGCCCCGGGACCTGCTGGTGACGATGACCGCCTCCATCGTCCTGTGGTACATCATCTACTGGCAGGTCAAGCTGACCCTGCTCGCGTTCGGCCTCGATCTGCCACTCCGCGCCGCGTTCCTGATCGTCACCCTGGCCGTCATCGGCCTCGCGATCCCGACGCCGGGCGGTGTCGGCGGCTTTCACAAAGCGACGCAGATCGGGCTGACCTCGTTCTTCGGCGTCGAGCTCAACCTGGCGACCGCCATCGCCATCGTCTACCACGCGATCTGCTTCATCCCGATCACGATCATCGGCTTGCTCTGTCTGCCCCTGCTCGGTCTGAGGTTGTCTGACGTCCGCAGCATGGCCGAAGGCGAGGTCGAGGAGTGATCTGCCCGTTCTGTGGTCATCCGTCGAGCCGGGTCGTCGACTCGCGCGAGGTCCGGGAGGGCGCCGAGACCCGACGACGACGCGAGT
>JASFPU010000390.1:0-4003 GCA_050115855.1 Holophagae bacterium | reverse complement strand
GGCCGGGCTGGTGTCGGCGGCGGCCGAGCAGGTCAGCGCCAACGTCGACGCCGTGGCGACCGCGACCGAAGAGCTCAATGCCAACACGCGTGAGATCGCGGCCAACGCGTCCGAAGCGGCCCGGGTTGCCACCAACGCGGTCGAGATCGCGGCAAGCACCCGGAACACCTTCGATCGCCTGTCCGCGAGCGGCACGACGATCGGCAACGTCGTCAAGGTGATCTACGCGATCGCCGAGCAGACCAACCTGCTGGCGCTCAACGCCACCATCGAAGCCGCCCGCGCTGGGGAGGCCGGCAAGGGCTTCGCGGTTGTCGCAGACGAGGTCAAGAAGCTCGCCAACCAGACCGCGCAGGCGACCGAGGAGATCAGCGCCACTGCGGACGAGATCTCCGAGCACACCGGGGTCGCTGGCGAAGCGATCGCCGAGATTACAGCGATCATCGAGAACATCCACGACATCCAGACCGTGATCGCGAGCGGCGTCGAGGAGCAGACGGCGACCACCGCCGAGATTGCCCACGCGGTGTCCGAGGCCGCGGCGGGCAGCCGCGAGATCGCCGAGCGGATCGCGGGCATCGCGGCGACGGTGGAGCAGACCGCGGCGGCATCCGTCTCGTCGCGCGAGGGCGCCGAGGAGCTCGCCGAGATGTCGGCCGAGCTGCAGCGCGTCGTCGGGCGGTTCAAGTACTGAGAAGTCGACAGTCGACAGTCGACAGTCAAGTCACTCGTACCGAAGCGCGTCGATGGGGTCGAGCGCGGCGGCCTTGGCGGCGGGATAGGTGCCGAAGAACACGCCGACCAGCGCGGCGAAGCCGAAGCCGAGCGCGACCGCCCACAACGGTACGTGGGCGGGAGGAAAGCCCGGGATCGCGTTGGCTCCGAGGACGCCCAGGCCCCAGCCGCCGAGAATGCCGATCAGACCGCCGACGAGCGAGATCGTCACCGCCTCGGTGAGGAACTGGATCAGGATATCTGACCTGCGTGCGCCGACCGCCTTGCGGACGCCGATCTCGCGCGTCCGTTCGGTGACCGAGACCAGCATGATGTTCATGATGCCGATGCCGCCGACCAGAAGCGCGATGCTGACCACGCCGCCGACCACCGAGGTGATGGTGCCGAGGATGGAGCCCGTGGTCTCGAGGATCTCCTCCTGGAGGATGACCCGGAAGTCGTCGCGCTTTCCTTCGGCGATGTTGTGGCGCTCCCGCAGCACATCGCGGATCTGGTCCTTGGCCAGGTCGACGAGATCGGGGCTCGTGGCCTGGAAGTCGAGGATCAATCGCTTGAAGGCGTCGTGGCCGTAGATATCCCGCGCCGTCGTGATCGGGATCAGGACAAGGTCGTCGGAGTTCTGTCCGAACATCTCGCCCATCTCCTCCATGATGCCGATGACGGTGAAGCTGTTGCGCCCGACGACGATGTCGACGCCGAGCGGCTCGTCACCGAGCTCGAGCTCCTTGACGATCTCCTGGCCGACGATGCACACCGGCGCCCGCCGTTCGAGGTCGAGGTTGGAGAAGAACCGCCCGCGCTCCACCCAGTGGTTGTTGACCTCCTGGTGCGAGGGGCCGACGCCGAGCAGCGTCGTCGCGTGGTTGCGGTCGCGCGCGTGGACCCGCTCGGCGCGGAAGAAGATCGGGTTGAACGCGTCCAAAGCGGTGGCGCGATCCATGATCGCCAGGCCGTCCTCGTAGGTCAGCGTGACCTCGCGACCGGCGAGATCGGGGTCGTTCGGGTCCTGCCGCCACTGCACCCGGATGTACGTGGCGCCGACGCTGGCCAGCCGGTTCTCGATGACGTAGTTGAGACCCTGCACGATGGAGACCACGGCGATCACCGCGGCGACACCGATGATGATGCCGAGCGTGGTCAGCAGAGACCGCAGCTTGTTGGCCCGGATCGCCTGGAGCGCGATGCGGAAGTTGTCCCAGATCATGCGGTCGTCCTTCGACCCGTGGGTGGACCGTCGCTGACCACCCGGCCGTCGAGTAACCGAACCGTCCTATGGGCGTGGGCCGCGATGTCCTCCTCGTGGGTGACCAGGACGATGGTGTTGCCGGTTCGATTGAGCTCGTCGAACAGGGCCATGATCTCCTCGGAGGTCCGGGAGTCGAGATTGCCGGTCGGCTCGTCGGCGAGCAGGATCGACGGCTGGTTGACCAGTGCTCGTGCGACCGCGACCCGCTGACGTTGGCCGCCCGAAAGCTCGTTGGGCTGGTGTTTGATCCGGTCACCGAGACCGACCTTCTCGAGCGCTTCAACCGCCCGGCGGTGCCGTTCGGCGGCCGGCATGCGGGCGTAGATCAGCGGCAGCTCGACGTTGGCCAACGCCGTCGCCCGGCTGAGCAGGTTGAAGGTCTGGAAGACGAAGCCGATCTCGCGGTTGCGGATGTGGGCGAGGTCGCTGTCGTCGAGACCGGACACCGGTTGGCCGTTCAGGATGTACTCCCCGCTGGTCGGTGTGTCGAGACACCCGATCAGATTCATGAGCGTCGATTTTCCGGACCCCGACGGACCCATGATCGCGATGTAGTCGCCGGCGCCGACCTCGAGATCGACGCCGTCGAGTGCGCGGACCTCGATCGGACCCATGGTGTAGATCTTGCGCAGCCCGGTGATCGAGATCAGCATCAGTCGACTCGGACCTCGACCGAGCCCGAATCGTCCTCGCCGGCATCGTCGCCCGACGACGCAGCCTCGGCGTGCACGGGGTCGCCGTCCTCGAGCTCCTTGAGGGTCCGGTAGGGGCCGACGATGACCTCGTCGCCGTCGCTCAAGCCGTCGGTGATCTCGACGTGGAGGACATCCGCAACCCCGGTGGTCACCGGTTGGACCGAGGCCTCGCCGTCGACGATGCGATAAACCACGTCGACCTCGTCGAGCTCCTTGGCGGCCGTGCCGTGGACCTCCTCACCGTCGTCGTCGAGCGTCCTGCCGACGACTGCCTGAACCGGGACGGTCAGGGCGTTCTCGCTGGTGGCGGTCAGGATGTCGACCTTGGCGGTCATCGCCGGCCGGAGAGAGGGGTCCGGGTCGTCGAGCGCGACCTTGACCAGGAACCGGATCGTGCCCTGGGACGGGTCCTTGCGGCCCGATGTGGCGATCTCCACCACGTGACCGATCTCTGGCTCGTCGTCTCCGAGGGCGTCGACGGTGACCTCCGCGGTCTGGCCGAGCTCGACATCGACGACATCGACCTCGCTGACCTCCACCTCGGCGAGCAGGCGCGACATGTCGGCGACCGTCATGATCACCGAGCCCGGCAGGTTGGTGGAGCCCGGGACCACGGTCTCGCCCTGCTCGGCGTCGAGCTGGATCACCACACCGTCCATCGGCGACCGGATCGTGGTTCGTGCCAGGTCGTCTGTGGCGCGTTCGAGCGCCGAGCGGTACTGCTCGATGCCCTGCTCCTGCGCGAGCAGCTCGACCTCGGCGGTGTCGACGGCGAGCTGGGCGGCGTCGAGCGCTTCCTGGCTGACCAGCTGGTCTTTGAACAGCTCGTTGACCCGTCTCAGGTTGCGCTTGGCATCCGCGATCTGGACCTCGATCCGGCGTTTCGACACCTCGGCCTGGCGCAGCGCGGCCCGGGCCTGGTCGCGGGCGCTCTCGTAGAGGTCCCGTTCGATCTCGACGAGCAGCTGACCGGCCGTGACATGCTGGCCCTCGACCACCGGCAACGAGATGATCTCACCGACGACCTTGGCGGAGATCTCGACCTTCTTCTCGGGTGTGATTTCCCCCGTCGCCTTGACCCGCGACGACACGTCCCGTCGCTCCGCGGCCTCGACCTCGACCTCGACGCCTTTCGGACCGGCATCTCGAAGCGATGCCCAGACGACGACGATCAGAGCGATGACCAGGGCGCCGATGATGATCGGTTTCTTCATCGTCCCAACCGACGCCTACGAGAACATGCCCTGGAGGGCACCCAACCCGGCCTTGCCGATCAACCAGACTCCCCACGGGACGAGGACCGCCGTGGCGGCGCGGGAGGTCGACA
>JASFPU010000389.1:0-4005 GCA_050115855.1 Holophagae bacterium | reverse complement strand
AGATGACCCGGCAGCGCGTAGGCCAGGCTCAGCGTCTCGAAAGCGAAGTCGCGCCGGCTGCGACGCCACCGCTCCTCGAAGTCGTCTCGAGGCGACGGTATGAGGACGCTGCCGCGCGCGCCCCGGGCCAGCGCGATCCGCTTCTTGGTCTCGGCCGCTGCATAGATGGTCGCTCGACCACCGGCGAAGTAGTCCGGATCATCGGACGGCGGCTCGCCGGCCAGGTACACGACCACCTTGCCCCCAACGTCGACCTCGGCGTAGTCGTTGTAGTCGAACTCGGGGGCGACGATGCCGTAGCCCACGAAGACCATCGGGACCGCCCTCGGGATGAGAGTCTGCGAACCGGCGGTGAACAGCAGGTAGTCGTCCCCCAACACCAGCTCTCTCCGGTCCCCGAGGCTCGTCAGCTCGAGGCGGCTCGACGCCAGCGGCGTAATGCCGTGCAGCGGCACCTGCTGCAGGAAGCTGCCGGCGCCGCCGAACGGCTCCAAGCCGAGCTGCTGCAGCTGCTGCGCGAGGTAGGCCGCCGCGCGGTTGCCACCGGCCGTGCCGGGAGCTCTGCCCTCGAGAGCATCCGATCCGAGGACCGTCGTGTGACGGCGGATCATCTCGGCCTCCACCGCCTGCGAGATCTCGACCAGCCTCTCCCTGTCCGCCGCCGTGACGCTCGCTGCCAGCGTCAGCGACGCCATCAGCATGCCGGTGACACAACAGCGCGCTTTCACCTCTTCATTGTAATTCCCGGTCGCGGTCGCGACCTGAAATTACAAAAAGAGCCCCGGCGGGGGACGCCGGGGCAGAAAAGAACGAATGGACGGAAGAGGATTGGAGATTTACTTGGCGGGAATGTAGGTCCCGTCGTTGGTCGCATTGTCGGTGATCGTCCCGTACATGAAGAGCGGACCGTCCGCCGAGAAGGTGACATACATGTCGCCGTAATCGGCCAGGGCGGCCCACAGGCCATTAATGAACTCCTGGTCGTGGGTCAGCGCGTTGGCCGTCAGGCTGGTCTCACCGAGCAGGGTGCCCGAGGTGTCCCAACCGCGGAGGGTGACGTTGACCGCCGACGTGTTCGGGTTGAACCAGCCGATGGAGCCGCGGAAGCCGGCACCGGAGTTAGCGGGCCGGTTCTGCAGGAACGGGATCACGCCGGCAGCCATGGCGTCGTCCATGCCCACCGAGTCGACGAAGAGGCCGAAGGTGCCCTCGTCGCCGGCGGTGTAGACCCGCGACACCACGGTCACCGCGCCGTCTGCGGTTACGACCACGCCGCCGCGGCCGTTGGCCACGCCAAGCTGGCTGGCAACGTAGTCATTGAGCACGCGCTGCTCGTTGGCCGCCACGTCCACCGTGAAGGTGGCATCAGGAGCGGTGTTGGCATCGGCGCCCGCCGCATAGTAGTCGACCGTGACCGAAACGGTCGCGCTGGTTTTGTTGACGATCCGCAGGTCGGTGCGGAAGTTCGAACCCGCGGCACCGGCCACCGCGGCCTGCACCGGGAAGTAGGCGGTGGTGCCGCCGCCGGCGCCGCCGGCCGAAAGCGCGCCGGAGAGCGCGCCGTCGTTGACCTCGAGGGTCCACGAAGCCGGACTGGTGGCGATGTCGGCGGCCAGGCTCGAGGTCGTCGAACCGATGGCCGTACCGCCGGTGAAGGACGCGCCGAGGTCGACCTCGTCGCTGCCGTCGGTCAGAGTCGCGCCTGTGGCGTCGATCCCCGAGACCAGGATGTTGTAGTCGATCGTGTTTCCGGAAATGGTGATGGTTCCGAAGCCCGAGCCGGTGTCACCGCTCAGCGACGCGGTGTAGGTCTGCGCCGTGGCGAGGGCCGGCACGAGCACGATGCAGGCGGCAGCAAGAATGAAGCGTCTCATAGTCTCAACTCCTCCCTAGTTGTCCGAGAACGAGGTCCAGCCCTCGTAGATCCATGGCGCATTCGGATTGACGCCGCCGATGTAGTCGAGGGTCCCGGCGTTGCCGGCATCGGCCGCGGGCGAGCCCGGCAGCGGGGTGATGTCCGGCTTGATCGGGTTGAGCGGGTCGGCGAGCATGGCATCGGTGAAGAGGTTGGCGTTGGCGGAGCTCTCGATCATGTCACCGATGATCTGCTCGTCGTCGCCCTCGTACAGGGGGTCGACACCGTAGATGATCGAGTTGGCGATGTTGAGGTTGCCCTCGGTGATCTGGCCCATGCTCTCGGGGGTCTGGATGCGGACGCCGGAGCGGCCGAAGTTGTAGAAGATGCCACCGGTGATGAGGCCGGCGGTGCCGGCACGCAGGCGGGCGCCGGAGCCGTTCTCAACACCGGGCACGTCCCTGAGGCCGACCAGCGTGACGTTGGCGACCTGGGGCATGGAACGCGGCTCGAAGTCGAAGCCGAACTCCCAGTTGTCGCACTCCATCCCGTTGTCACCGTCGTCGCCGCGCTGGATGACCACCGCGTTGTCGATGCGTCCGGTCCAGCCCAGGGTCCAGTCGATGGAGTCGTCGCGGGCGCCGTAGATGAACACGTACGACGCGTTGACGGTACCGCCGAAGAACTCGATGCCGTCATCCTGGTTGAAGGCCACTTGGACGTGGTCGACGACGGTGCCGCGGCCGACTCCCTGCAGGGCGATGCCGTTGAGCTCGTTGGTGTCGGAGAAGCGGATGCCCGCGAACTCGACCCGGACGTACTGAAGAACGCCGGAGCTGTCGTTGGGGTCATCGCCGCCGAAGGGACCGGAAGCGCCCTCACCGGCGTCGGGGTTGGTGGGGATGGTGTCGTCGTTGACCGGCGCGCGGCCATTGAGCACCAGGCCGCCCCAGTCGCCCGCACCGCGCTGGCCGAGGGGCTGCACCGACGAGAAGATGATCGGCAGCGAGGGCGTGCCGGTGGCGAAGACCTTGGAGTCCTGGATCACCACCAGAGTGCCCTGGTTGGTGGTGTCGCCGAGAATCACGGTGCCGGGCTCGATGAACAGATTGGTGGGAGTCGGGGCCGGGCTGCCGGTGATCGGGTTGCCGCCGACGTATACCGGCGCCGAGTTCAGCAGGTAGACGTTGTTGTTGGTCCACACCGTGTCCTCGGTGATCGAGCCCGACACGGTCACGACCTCGTCGATGTGGTTGTACATGGCGTTGTCGCTCGAGATGACGGTCTCGCCGGACGCATCGCGGAGTTCGAGGACGAACTCGTACAGCCCGGTCGGATTGTCGGGGCCGGCGCCGAAGGCGCCGTCGTCGCCGAGCAGCTCGAGGTCGGTGAACGAGGGTGCCCAGAGGGCCAGCGGGCCGCCCGCGCTGCCGAACAGGTCGACAACGACGCCGCGGTCCTCGATGCCGCCGGAGGCCGAGATGTAACGACGCTCGTGGGTCACCCGGTTCTGCCAGTACAGAAACATGGTGACCGGCTCGGCGTAGCCGTTGCCGTCGATGGTGGCGACCAAGGTAGGCGTGTCGCCGCCGGAGTACGGGTACACGTAGTAGTCGGTCTCCAGCAGGACCGCCGGACGGCGGACCACCTGCGGGGCGAGCTTGGCGGCCGCGAAGGGCGCGGCCGTCGCCGGGCTCACCCAGTCGGGCAGCTCGACGGCGGACGGCTCAGACGGCTCAGCCGGCGCCGTAGCCGACCGGAACTTGGCATCGACGGGGACGGCCGTCGACAGGAGACCGCAGCAAAAAGCAACGGCCAGCGCGAGAATCACAGACCTTCTCATAACGAGTTCCTCCCTTTCATGACGATGAATTGAGTTCGCGCCAGGACATCTGGCGTGCGTTTAGTGGCGATCACGGCCAAGATCCTCGCGGCCGCGTGTCAAGCCCGCGCTTACGAGAAGTTAACCCCGAGTGAAATCCCGATCTTGCGCCCGGGGTCCCAGCCGCGCCACGGCTCCCCGCCCTGCGAGTAGTCACGGCGCTCGTCGGTCAGGTTCTCGCCCGCCAGCTTGGCGGTCCAGTCGGCGCCGAACAGCCGGAAGCCCTGCCGGTAGACCAGGTCGATGGTGCCCCGGGCGTCCTCAATGA
>JASFPU010000388.1:0-4007 GCA_050115855.1 Holophagae bacterium | reverse complement strand
TGCCGCTTCTGCTCGGCGGTGTATTGGCGGCCGGCCTGCTGCTCGGTCGGCCCGGCAACGAGGGCCTGATCCCGTCGGGTTGGGTCGAGGCAGCGGTCGGCGGCAACGGGTTCGGTGCAACCCTGTTCGCCTCGGCGGCGGGCGCCCTCATGTACTTCGCAACCCTCACCGAGGTGCCGATTCTGCAGGGACTGATCGGCTCCGGCATGGGGCCGGGTCCGTCGCTCGCGCTGCTCCTCGCGGGCCCGGCGCTGTCCCTGCCCAACATGATCGTGATCGCCAGCGTCATCGGTTGGAAAAAGACCTCGGTCTTCGTCGCGCTGGTGGTCGTGATGGCCACCTTGACCGGTCTGATCTACGGAGCGTTCATCGCATAGGAGGTGCGTCGTGAAGAAGATCCTCGTTCTCGGCCCGGGCTGTCCGCGCTGCGAGACCCTGGCGGCCCTGGCCCGGCAGGCCGCCGACCAGCTCGGCATCGCGTACGAGCTCGACAAGCTCACCGATATCAAGCAGTTCGCGAGCTACGGCCTGATGATGACGCCCGGGCTCGTGGTCGACGGCGACCTCAGGATCCAGGGCAAGGTCCCGTCGCTCGACGAGATCAAGGAGATGCTGGCGTGACGTCGTGATCGAGCCTTCGCAGCGTCGATCAAGGCGCGTCCTGTGTTCGTCGCTTCCTCCGTTCATGGCGGCGTTCGCTGCTTGGCATCCTGCTGGCTGGAGCTCTCCTGGCACGACCTGCCAACCAAGAAACCGGAGCACCGGTGGAAGAACCGAGTCGATCAAGAGTCTCCAAAGCTCGACAAATGGTAGGATCGTCAGTGCACAACCAGGAGGTTGGAGGGAAACATGCCCGATGTCGCTGCGGTCCTGCGTCAGGAGATCACCCGTCTCGCTCGCAAGGAAGCTCGCCAACAGATCGCCCCCATCAAAAAAGCACAAACTGAGCTGCGGCGGAGACTCACCGACCTCAAACGCGAGGTCGCCGCACTCCAGCGGTCGGTCAAACAGCTGGAAACACAGGCATCTCGGAGCTCCAGCGCGGCTTCGAAACCGGCCCAAGAGGCACCCGTGCGCTACTCACCCAGATGGGTCGCGGCCGACCGGAAGCGTCTCGGATTGTCGGCCGACGACTACGGTCGCCTGGTCGGCGTGTCGGGCCAGACCGTCTACAGCTGGGAGAGCGGCGCGTCGAGGCCTCGGGCGGAGCGGTTGGCCGCCTGGGCCGCGGTGCGGGGTATCGGAAAACGGGCGGCACGACGCCGACTCGACGAGCTCACGAATTCCGACTGATCCCGTCGGCTCCCGGCAAGCGTGATCCTGCCGGGTGCGGCGCGGCAGTGGCGTAACCCGGGAATTCGTCCGGTTGTCGTGTCGCACGTGACGCGTTGTTGACCGTCACACGGTGATCTGCAGCTCCTACCGATCATCGGGTTAGGGCGAGGAGGCGGGGGCACCGGCAACGAATCGGTACACGACCAGATTGCGTGGCCGCTGCAGTTCGCCGATGCGCTCCGGCTCACCGCCGGCCGAGCCCGCCCACTTCTCGAAATGGGCCACACGATCAGCACGCACCAGCCAGAGCCGGCCGTGCTCGGTGTCACGCAGCTCCGAGGACAGCATCTCGGAGCCCCGGTGCACCGCACCGGTTGGGTCGGTCTCGACCATCTCGACCTCGACTCCCAGGTACAGTGCGAGCCCACGTACCGGCGGCAGGTCGACGAAGACCAGCTCCCGAATCTCTGGTTGCAGCATCGGTTCGAGGTCACGGGCAACCGGACGGGCGTCGCTGCCGACGGGCACGAAGGCCGCCGCCAGCCGGACGGCCAGAATCAGCCCGACACCGACCAGCGCTCGGATCTGGAGCCGGCGGTCGAACCACGGCCTCGCCGCGAGTCGGCGCGCCGCGAGCAGCGCCAGCGGCGCGAAGCTCGGCAGCAGGTACAGGGGCAACCGTGAACGCGCCACCAGGAACACGGCGAGCGGAACGAGGAGCCACAGCAGGAGGAAGCGCTCCCGATCACCGACTGCGGCGCGCCGCCGGAAGCGCGCTCGGGTCCACGCCGCGAGCGGACCGAACACGCCGCGGGCGGCCTCCGGCCACCAGGGCAGCGAGCCGACCACCAGCACCGGGCCGTAGACCACGAAAGCTTGCCACCACTGGGGGTTGCGGTGGTGCTCCCCGGCCAGTCGTCCGGCCAGCTCGTCGACGAGGAAGGTTCGGAGCAGCTCGGGGTTCTGGAGCACGACAGCAATCGGCCACCACAGGCCGACCACCATCATCAGGAGCAGCCCGGCGCGAGCGCCGAGCGTTCTTCCGTCCGACTGCGGTCGGCACAACGCCACGAAGACCGCGACCGACGCCAGCGGCAACAGCGCCGGCCACCCCTTGACGAGGAACGCGAGCCCGAAGCCCCCCCAACCAGCCAGCCAGCCTGCAATCTGGACGCTGCGCGACGAGGAACCGAACAGTCGCGTCGCGAGCCCCGCCATGCCCATGGTCTCGAACAGCGCCAGCAGCGGATCGGTGGAAACGACGTTCGCCGCGGTCGCCGGGAACAGCATGCTCGCGAAGACGACAGCGGGCCACGGCCCCGACCGCGGGGCGAGCGCGATGCCGAGAATGGCGACCAGCGCGGTCTGTACGAGGAAGGCCAGGGCCGCCGGCACCCGGGTCGCGAGCTCGTTCGGGCCGAGCACGCCGATGGCCCCAGCGATCGACCAGTAGGTCAAGGGCGGCTTGGTGTAGTGCGGTCGCTCTTCGTCGAGCCGGGGGTGCAGCCAGTCGCCGCTACGCAGCATCTCGCACGCGACGTCCACGTACCGCCCCTCGGTCGTCTCCCAGATCCCGCGTGCTCCCTGGAAAGCGAAGGCCACAGCGATCAGCGCCAGCAGCGCCGCTGCCAGCGCCGCACCTCGGCTCGGTCGCTCAGTCACCCCCACCCCCGATTGGACGCGAAGTCGGATTTACCCCGTGCGACGGCGCGTCGACGTCGTGACACGAGGCGCCGAGCCTACCATGGGCGCGGCGACGCCTCGAGAGCCCAAACAACGCGGCGGCGGCCGGCGTGCTCGCGGTCGATGCCCTCACTGAGAGACTGCGCGAGTTCTTTGGCGTGGCGCTGGCCGAATCGGGTGTCCTGCGCCGGCCTCGTGTGGTTGGCCGAGGTCTGGTACCAGAGCGCGCCTCAACAGACTCCGAGACAGGATTTCCAGTAGTTGTGGTTTACTGATCACGTAGGAGGAGGGGGCATGCAAAAGGTCGCTGCACTCGATTGGATCGTCATCGGGCTGTACTTCGCGGCGATCTTCGCGGTTGCCTGGTGGGTGGCGGGCCGCAGGACTGCAACCCATGAGTCGTCAGCCGGATACTTCCTCGCCGGCCGCAACGTCGGGTGGTTCGTCGTTGGGAGCGCTCTCTTTGCCTCGAACATCGGCTCCGAGCACCTCGTCGGCCTCGCGGGAACCGGTTACGACAGCGGCGTCGCGGTGGGTCAGTTCGAGGTTCTCGCCTCACTCATCCTCCTCGTTCTCGGTTGGCTCTTCGTCCCGTTCTATCTGAAGAGCGGCGTCTACACCATGCCTGAGTTTCTCGAGCGCCGCTACTCGCCCGCGGCGCGGTGGTACCTCGCGGTGATCTCCATCGTCGGCTACGTCCTGACCAAGATCTCGGTCACCCTGTACGCCGGCGGCATCGTCTACCAGGTGCTACTCGGCGGTGACTTCTGGACCGGCGCTTTGATTATCGTCGTCGCGACGGGCATCTACACCGTGTTCGGCGGTCTGCGCGCAGTCCTCTACACCGAGATGGTCCAGACGCTGGTGCTGATCGGCGGCGCGGTCCTTGTCACCGTTGCCGGATTGACGGAGCTCGGCGGCTGGGGGGCGCTCCGTGCGGCCACCGAGCCGCGCTTCTTCGATATGTGGCGGCCCATGAGCGACCCCGAGTTCCCGTGGACCGGAATTCTCCTCGGCGCGCCGATCCTCGGCATCTGGTACTGGTGCAC
>JASFPU010000387.1:0-4008 GCA_050115855.1 Holophagae bacterium | reverse complement strand
CAGCCGGCCGACGATCTTGAAGCCGATGACCAGCAGGACCAAGGTCCAGACGTTGAACACGCTGAAGGTGCTGGCGACCCCGTTGAGCCAGCCGGGTGCATCCGCCGGTAGCAGCACGCCGAGGTGGGACTTCACTATGTTCGGCAGCTCCTGCTCGGTGATCGAGTCCACCCGCTGGATCAGGAGCACCACCAGGACGGAGGCGACGACCGATGGTGGCCAGTACGAGTGAAGGGTCGCCGACAGCGTGTGGACGTAATCCGTCTCCGAGCCCACCATCTTGAGCATCAGGAAGAAGATTCCCGCGAGGACCGCCCACATGACCGGGATCACCACGGCGGTGATGACCGGCACGAAACGGGCGACCTTGCGACCCCGCTCGACCATGGTCTCGATCTGCTCGTCGCTGAGCTCCTCGGCACGATCCCCCAGGCGGGCGCGCATCGTGCCCTCGGTGTCCATCTTCTGGAAGACGATCGCCTGCGCGGCGACGGTCAGGATGGTCATCGCCAGCAGCACGACGAGCCAGGTCGGCTTGATCCGAATGTCCTCGAAGACCTCGCCGGGGGCGTAGAAGGCGGCGATGAGCCGGCGGAACGCCGACAGCCTCGGCGTTGGCAGGTCGGCGTGGTTCGACGATGGTGTCGGTTCGTACGCCGGTCGATCAGTCTCGTCCATTGCGGACTCCCTTGGGTCGTGTCGGTGGCGCTTCCGATTCTAGCCGAGAATCATGAGAAACGGGCGCTGACAAGTGGTACGGATCGACCTGTGAAAGGATTCGCCGAGCTGCGCCGGACGACGCACGTCGGCGTCCCATGGTCGATTCTGTTACAGTCTCGTCGGCGTGGATCGCACTCGGATTCGGTGGGCCCGGACTGCGTTGCTGGCGGCCGCGGTGGTCACGGGGAGCACGCCCGGCCCGTTGCCGGCGGCCGGCGACGAGGAGCTCGCCGCGCTGGTCAGCCGGGTCGGGCGGACGCGATGGACGGCGAACAACGACATCGAGCTTCTGGCGGACCCCCGCAGGGCGTGGGAGGCCCGACTCGATCTCATCGAGGGTGCCGAGCACCATGTCTTCATCTCCACGTTCAGCTGGAAGGGTGACGATTACGGCAGTCGGATGCGGGAGGTGTTGGCCGGCCGCATGAGGGACCGGGCCGCGGCCGGTGAGCCGTTGATCGTCCACTGTCTCGCCGACGCCACCGCGATGGGGTTGTTCACCCGGGGCTTCGACGGCCTCCGAGGGCTCGGCGCCGAGGTGCGCTCCTACAACCGACAGTCGTGGGGCATGGCGCCGGTCTACGACGGCCGGATGCACGACAAGATCACCATCGCCGACGGTCGAAGGGCGATCGTGGGTGGACGGAACTACTCGAACATCTACTTCGACCCACAGCGGTGGTGGCTCGATTTCGGCGTGTTGATCGAGGGCGCTGCCGTGTGGGACCTGCAGATGATCTTCCTCAAGTCGTGGGCCGTCACGACGGATATGACGCGGCTGCGACACATCGTCTGGCCGCTCGAGGCGATCCGCCGCCGGATCCGGAGCCTGTGGTCGACCGGCCGCTTTCCGGACGGTCGGAGCCCGCTCTCACCATTTCTCGACGAGCGCTACTTCCCGGCGCTCGACGGCGCTCCGGGGAATGTCAAGGTCGCCGTGCTGTACGACAACAGCCTGGTCTGGGACCGGGCGCCGACCGCCGACCTGCTGGTCGCGCTGGTCGACCGGGCCGAGGCCGAGATCGACCTCATGACGCCGTTCCCGAACTTCCCTGCGGAGCTGACCCGTGCCCTGCAGGAGGCGGTGGACCGCGGCGTCCGGGTCCGGCTCGTCGTGAACCACCGCGATGCCGCGATCCGGGGTGGTTGGATCCTCCTGTCGGCCTACCCGACCTTGATCGAGCTCGTCGAAGCCGGCGTCGAGGTCTGGGCGTGGAAGGCGAACCCCAAGCTCCTCGAGGAGGTGGCCGCTGTCAGGTGTGCTCCTTCGATCATGCCGCCGATCGCGCTGCACGGCAAGATGATCCGGGTCGACGAGAGCCTGACGATTGTCCACTCTTCCAACTTCAACATCCGCTCGACCTTCTACAACACCGAGGCCGGGCTGGCGGTGTTGGACCGCGGTTTCAACGCTCGGATGAAATCGCTGATCGATGGTCTATTGACGCTGTCCAACTTCGACCTTCAGTGCACCAACGGCGACCGCCAGGTCGTGGTCGACCGTCTGGTCACCAGGCTCGGCGCCGACGACGTCGAGATCATGCGAGACGATCTCGGCAAGAGTCAGACATTCCTCGACGGAATGAGCCTGCTGTGGTGACGGCCGTCCGATGCCTGGCTGCGGCGCTCGTCGTGGGTGCCGTCGCGTCACTCGTCGCACCGATCGCGGACGCCGACGAACCGGCCGCTCCGCGCAACGTTGATTCGTGGCATGCCGTGTTCGCCGAGGGTGCCGGCACGGAGATCGTCGATTCCGTTCAGCGCGAGTGGACCCTGGGTCTCTACCCCAACGCCGGCGCGGCTGTCGGAGCGCCGGAGTGGATCGGGTATCAGCTCCACGGCTTCGTCTCGCTGAGCGACGGCTCGCGATTCAGTCTGTTCGGCGGGTACGGTTACGAGCGCGGATTCAACCGGCAATCCCACCTCGTGACGATCGGCTGGGGTGGTGTCCGGCGGCTGTCCGCCGCCCGACCGCAGCGGGGGTTCTACGGCAAGTTCCTGCGCTACCGCCGGATTCACGACGCCGAGCATGGCCTCCACCACGGGCTGTCGGCGGGAGTCGAGAACTGTGCCGGTCTGTTCGCGGTGACGGTCGAGGTCGGTGCGGCGCGATCGGCCGACAACCACTGGGTGTGGACTGCTCAGGTGGCGGTCAAGGTCGCCGTGCCGATCGTGGTGCCTCTCTAGCACCGAGTGTCCGGGCCAACCAACCTCCGGAGCCCCCGAGACAGGCCATTCGTTCCGCAGTACAATCTGATGATCGAGAGCATCGCGGCTGACGCCGCATGGTACGGGGGTCGAGCCATCGACGCAAAGCGCACCCTGAACGATCTTCTGGTCAACTTCCGCAGGATCGTGCACCGCGGACTGGTCAACTACTCGGGTGAGCTGTGGTACCGCGAGGGGCTGCCGAGCGATGTTTTTCGGCGTCTCGTTGTCCGCAAGGAGAACGAGACGCCGCTCGACCGGTTCAGCGGAGATTACGAAGAGCTCATGACCTATGCGAACTTCCGTGACCTCGCGGATATCATCGTCGGCAACGACGTGCTCAAGGAGCGCCTGACGGTCCTCGAGCCGCGCGACGGCGCGAGCCTGCTCGATCGGCTCCACGAGCTCGAGGAGATGCGCCGGGCCGCCGCGTCGGGCTCGCCGATCAGCGACCGGGAGGAGGCGAACCTGGCGCGCTACTTCGACGAGTTTCGGAACGCCGTCAAACGTGGCAGCAGACCGACCGACGACCCGAAACCGCCGGCGCCGCCACGGGTGCCGAAGCCGGCGCCGCCGACGGCAGACGAGGAGACCCTCGAGTCGATCTTCGACGACGACGAGCCACCGGCGGCGAAGCAGCCGTCGCGTCGCGGTCGGCTCGTGGTGAAGGTCTCCTCGGGAGGCCTCCGTGACGGTTCGGGGGCGACCGATCAAGCGACAGTCGCGCCGCGCCGGGCGCCGCCGGCGGCCACATCGGTCTCGGTGACAGATGAGGTCGGGTCGGTGGAGACACCGGTGACCGACGTGTCGTCCCGGCCGGGCGGCGGCGACGACGAGGGCGGTCTGATCGACGAGCTCGAGAAGATCGAGCGGGCGCTGCGCGACGGGGACGACGCGGCAGTGCTCAAGGCGTTGCACGTCGAGGTGACCGAGATCGCGGACGGCATGCTGCGACGCGACCCGAAGCAGGGTCACCTCGTGTGGCAGCTCGCCGGTCGCCACGGCTGGTTCGACCGCTGCAAGGACAAGTACGCGCTGCAGCCGCTGGAGAACTTCTACCGGCTGGCCGACGACTTCCTC
>JASFPU010000386.1:0-4017 GCA_050115855.1 Holophagae bacterium | reverse complement strand
GCGTCGCACGATCAACCGCTCGAGGCCTACCGCGCCGAGACCTTCCCACGGTTCGACGCGGTCAAGAGATCGGTCGTCGAGCTGCTCGACGTCAATCACGAGGCGATGGTCGCCGCCGACGAGACGGCGCGCTCCGCGGCGGTCCGCAGCGCCGCCGGTCACGCGGTGGTCGTTGTCGTGGCGCTGCTGTCGCTCGCCTGGTTGTCGGGCGCCATGCGGCGCGAGGTTCTGTCGCGGCTCGCCGACCTCAAGTCGATCGCCCAGTCGATGGCCGCCGGCGACACGAACCGCCGCGCCGACGCGACCCGGCCCGACGAGCTCGGGCTGCTGGCCGGCCAGCTCAACCAGCTGCTCGACCGCGAGGCCGAGCTCCGGGGCCGGATGGAGGCGCGGATCGCGCGGGCCGACGATCTCGTCCTCGGCACGCTGGCCGCGCTCGACGAGCCGGCGGTGCTGCTGACCGACGACGGCAGGGTCGTCGCGTCGACGATGACGGAGGAGGACGGCGAGCAGGTCCGGGCGGCGTGGCGCGCGGTCCGTGCCGACGGCGAGGACGCGTCGCCGGCCTTCGTGTTCGCCGAGCTGCGGGCCGGACCCCGGTCGGTCGGCTGGCTCGCGACCCGGCGCGGCTGAGCGGCGCTCGAGGTCGCGCTCGAACGCGGGTGTCACCGGACGCCCGCCGACCTGCAGCGGGCCGGCCCGGACACTGGACCGCGTTCCTGCGACGTGGCGGTGCCGGTGCGGCCGCCGTCGCCCCGGTCACCTGCGGAACAGCCACCGCCCGCCGAACAGCCTCCGGTACAGCGGCCGCGGAGGACGCAGCGGGTCGAGCGAGCCCCAGCGCTCGGTCCGATACTGCCAGTGAGCGGCGCCGCCGCTCTCGGCGGCCTCGTGCATCCCGCGGGTCCGGATCTGGACCTCGAACAGCCGGCCCTCGGCATCCCGGACGGTGGTGTGGAGGCTGCGGTAGCCGTTCGGCTTGGGAAACTCGATGTAGTCCTTGAACCGGAACGGCTCGGGCTCGAACAGGCGGTGGATCGCGGCGAGGACCAGGTAGCACTCGGGCTCGGTCGCGACGATGATGCGGAAGGCGAAGAGGTCGTGGACCTCGTCGACCGCCAGCTGCGACTCGCGCATCTTGCGCCACACGCCGGCGGTGTGCTTGACCCGCTGTTCGATCTCGATCGCCGGCACGCCCACTGTGTCGAGCGCCCGGGTCAGCTCGGTGCCGACCCACTGGAGCCAGGGCCGCCGCCGCCGCCGGAGCGCGACCAGCTCGGCGTCGAGCTCGACGAAGTCGTCGTGCTCGAGAATCCGCAGCGCTCCGTCCTCGAGCTGCGCCTTGAGGTCGCGGTCGCCGAGACGCTCGGCCTCGACGACGGCCGATGTCCACGCCTGTCTCGCGATGTCGCGCGCGGCGATGTCGGTCGGGTGGAGGGTTTCCAGCAGACGACAGGTGTCCTCGAGGTACTGGCGAACCAGGCCCGTCTGCGCCGATCCTCCGGCCGCCACCTCCGACGGCCCGCCGCCGGTCACGATCGACGCGCGCGGCGAAGCCTCGGCCACCGCGGCCAGGAGGCGGGACGTGTCGAGCGAGCGACGCTCGGCGGCGACCAGGCGCTGGGCATTGTCGGAGAACTCCTGTCCGAGGCGCTGGAAGCGCCAGGCGAGCCAGCGGATCTCCCACGCACCGGGGCCGGGGTCGATCGGACCCAGGTGGCCCCGCTCGAGCCGCCGGAGGCCGCGGACCAGTCGCCGGAGCGGTCTGCCGACGAGGAAGTGCACGGCGAACTCGACTGCCAGAATCACCGCGAGCGAGGTCAGCAGGAGGTCCATCGCCCAGTCTCGCCAGAGCCGGGCCCGGTCGGCCGCCAACGCGGCGCCGTCCTGCCAGATCGTGAGCCGGCCGCTGCCGCCGGGCAGCGCCGGGCAGTCGACGTCGATGGTCGCGGTCAGCGCCCCCGGGGGAGGATCGAGGTTTCCGTCCGGTGCGGCGGTCACCCTCCGACCGGTCTCGTCACTGAGCTCCAGAGCGAGCTCACCGCCCATCGCCTGCACAGCGTGCTCGCGGGCCCGGGCGAGGATGGCGTGCAGCTCGGCGCGTCGTTCGACCGCGGCCAGACCGCCCGCGAGCTCGGCGAACCGCTCACCCAGGCGCGCCTCCCGCATTTCCCGCTCCATGACCAGCTCCTGGTGGACGTCGAAGCCGGTGATGCCGCCGAGCACGACGGCGACGGCGAGGGCGAGGACGAGGCCGAGAACGAGCCCGAGGGGCAGGCCGTGCGGCGGGGCCGCGACGTCGGGCGCCGGCTCGGCCCGGTGCGGTCGGGGGGACGGACTCGTACCGGGTTCGTTTCGGTGCTGTGGCGTCGCCAAGGACTCTCCGATTCCGGTCGACCGCCGGCAGATCGACCGACTGCTTTTCACACCGAAGAGTGCAACTTGAGTGCCAGGGAGAGGTCCAGATCTCGCCGCAGAACCGCCAGGTCAGGCGCGAAACCGGCGTGCTGCCACGCCAGATCGGCACCCGGTCTCGGGGCGTTTCCCGGGGGCGATCGAGCCTCGGCCGATCCGACCAGTCGTGGTCCACGCGGTAGGGGAGGGCCCGAATCGCCGACCGCCGGCTGGCGCCGTCGATCGATCCGGGGAACGACCCGCGGCCGCTCCGCCCAGCCGTGCTAGCGTGACCGCGTGACGATGCCTCCGAACCGTCCGCCGCGCCCGCCGCGCCAGGGACAGCACCGGCCCGCCGCCGGCGCCGGACGGGCCGCGTCGTGACCGTAGGTGCCCCGGAGCAGGCGAGCGACGCGAGCACCTCCAAGGTCGTCACCATCGGCGCGGCCCACGCCGCCCACGACACCTACAGCGCCTTCCTGCCGCCCATGCTCCCGGTGCTCATCGAGAGGCTGTCGCTGGCCAAGGCCGAGGCCGGTCTGCTGACCGCCTTCCTCCAGGTCCCGTCGCTGCTTCAGCCGTGGATCGGCCACCTCGGCGACCGCTTCGACCTGCGCATCGCCGTCATCCTGGCCCCGGCCGTCACGGCGGCCTGCATGAGCCTGCTCGGCGTCGCCCCCGGCTTCGCCGCCATGGCGCTGCTGCTCGTCACGGCCGGCTCGTCGGCGGCGGTGCTGCACTCGGTCGGGCCGGTGCTGGTCGGACGGCTGTCCGGGCGCCGGCTGGGCTCCGGGCTCGGCTTCTGGATGGTCGGCGGCGAGCTCGGCCGCACCCTCGGGCCGATCGTCCTGGTGAGCGCCTTGGCGGTGCTCGGCCTGGATGGTCTCCCGTGGCTCATGTCGGGTGGCTTCGTCGCCTCGCTGCTGCTGCTGTTCAGCCTGCGCGGCCTGCCACGGCCGTCGCCGTCGACCGAGGCCGCGGTCGGCTTCGGCCGGGCGCTCGTCACCATGCGGCCGCTGCTGGTACCGCTGGCGGGCGTCGTCGTGCCCCGGTCGTTCATGATGGTCGCCGTCACGGTGTTTCTGCCCGTGCTGCTGCGCGAGCAGGGCAGCAGCCTGTGGTTCGCCGGCGCCTCGCTGTCGATCCTCGAGGCGGCCGGAGTCGCCGGCGCGATGCTCGGCGGCTCGGCGAGCGACGTCCTCGGCCGCACGAAGGTGCTCACCATCTCGCTCGTGGCGACGCCGCCGCTCATGCTCGCCCTGGTCCACGCCTCGGGCTGGGGCCGCTGGCCGCTGCTGCTCGGCCTGGGCTTCCTCGGCCTCATGGCGACGCCGGTGCTGATGGCCGCGGTCCAGGAGGCCTATCCGGAGAACCGCGCGCTCGCCAACGGCGTCTACATGGCGCTCAGCTTCGGTGTCCGGTCCGTTGTGGTCGTGCTCGTCGGCCTGCTCGCCGACGCCATCGGCATGCGCGCCGCCTTCCTGACCTGCGCCGGCCTCTCGCTCGCCGCCGTGCCCTTCGTCTTCCGGCTGCCACCGAGCACGGTCGAGACCGAGGTCGCCTCGATCGATCGCTGACCGCCCATAATCGAGGTTGGCGGGCTCCACGCGCTTCGGTCCGGCA
>JASFPU010000385.1:0-4024 GCA_050115855.1 Holophagae bacterium | reverse complement strand
CGTCATCCTGCTCACGTACGCCGCGCTCGCGAGCACCTTTTCCCTCGCCACGTCGCCCGGCCCGGAGGTCGCCGCCGGCGTCGGGCAAGATCCCGACGGACCGTCTCTCGGGGCCGCTCCCGTCGCCGCTCCGCCCCAACCAGATTCACTCACGCCGGCGGTCGGCGAGCTCCTCGGCGACGGCGTTCCGTATACCGTGTGGGCGCACGACTCGCACGTCGCGACCAACCCCCACTACTCCAGCAACACCGGATCCGGCTCGATGGGCTCTTACATCACCCGTCGACTGGGGGCCGATTACGTGCGAATCGCCACCGCCTTCACCCGCGGCACTTTCGTCGCGGTCCAAGCCGACTGGCGCGGCAGGGACACCGCGCCGATGATCTGCCGGATCGACGAGGACCCCCCCTCCGACAGCATCAACGCCCTCCTCGACCGGGCCTCCTCGAACCGCTACCTCCTTCCCCTGCGGGGAATTCCCACCGGTTCGCCGCTGAACCGCTTCCTCGACGCCGAGCGTCCGATGCTCGGCGTCGGGGACTTTTTCGCCGGCGCCACCGAGCCCCACTACCACTCCCCCGAACGCATCCTCCGGTTGATCGACGCCTACGACGCGGTCTTCTACTTCTCCGACACCCGTGGCGTTCGCCCGCTGTCCCCGGCCGGGTCACCGTGATCCGGGGAAGAGGCCCGGGCCGAGCGGATGATCTGCTCGACCCTCGGATTTCCGCGTAGGCTCGACCACTCGGGGTCGATCCGGAGCCGGGCCGGGCTCAGGTGGGACGGGTTGCTGAGAAGAGGTTCGACGATCTTCAGCGCCGCATCGACCCGTCCGGCCCTCGCCAGCACCATCGCGCGTACCTGGAGCGCCTCGATACGTCCATACGAGTCCGTCTCCATGTTTCTCATGGCGACAGCAGCGTCGGCCTCGGATTCCGCCTCGTCGTGACGCCCGGCCAGGGACAGAGTACGGGCCAGCAGCAGGCGTGGCCAGAGTGCCGCGGGCTCCCGGTCGCGCGCCTCGCGATACCTCGCAGCCGCCTGCGAACACAGCTCGGCACGCTCTGCGGCGCCTGTCAGCTCGGCGGCCAGACACCGCTGCAGCGGGGTCTGGATGCCTGCAGGGGAGTCGGACGCGAGCTGCGCCACGACACGGTAGTCCCCGGAGTAGCAGGCGTTGCGGAAAGCGTACTCGACCCACGCGGCGTCGCGCGGCCCCGGCGTCCGGTCGAGCACCTCGGCCACCGTCTGGGTGTCGCCCCATCCGAACCACAGCGCCAGGCGCCGATCTGCGGAGTCGTTGCAGCTCGACGTCTCGCCATTACCATTGCGATCCGTTTGATGACGCACCAAATCGTCAGCAGCAGCGCAAGTCGTCTGGTCCGTGCCCGGTGCGAATTCAGGAACGTCCTGGGTGCGAAGGGAGGCGCCCGTCAGGCGATTGTCCGGAGATCGTCGTGGATCTCGAAGAGATTGATGAGGGACATGCTCAGCAGGACGTTGCTGACCTTGGGCGAGAGACTGGTGAGGATGAGTCGGCCGCCGAGGGACTGCAGGCGCAGGTGGGCCGCGACCAGCTCGCCGATGCCGCCGGAGTCCAGCGCGCTCACGTCGTGGAGGTCGATGACGACCTCGAGGCATCTCCGGTCGATGGCGGTTTGCACGGCCTCGCGTACCAGGCCGCCACCGTGGCCGGCGGTGATCCTCCCGGAGGGGTGAAGAACGACGGCGTCATCGAGCTTTCGCGTGACCAGGTGCATTGCCTTCGCCTCCTGCTCGACCGCTGGGGCGCGGTGGGGACGCACCCGCGATTTCGACCTGGCGCGTCTCACGTGTTGAGTACGGCAAAAACCAGCGAGGGTTGCTCGAGAGGACGCTATCAGCTGTCGGGTTCTCAACAGACCGTCGGCGCCGTCGAGCGCGACTCGCTCAAAAGGGTGCCAAAAAAAGTGCCAGGTTCGTATATTCGTACATTCGGCGACCGGTTCGAGCGAGAATGTAGAAATGTATGAACCCGGCACCCCTTGCTTTCGGTCGGTCAGCCACCCGTCCAGTTCGAGGTGTCGCCTGACTCGAAGCCGTCGATGAAGACCAGCGGGATGCCGTAGAGCTCGAACTCCTCGTCGGTGTCCTGGTCGGCCTTGTAGACGATGTTGCCGTTGGGCCCGAAGGAGAAGCTGTCCACGTCTCCCCCGGTCGCGAAGTCGGCGACCGGAATGAGCTCGACGGCATTCGGTTCGGGCGTTCCCGCCAGGTTGACCTGCCAGAGGCGCTTGACGCTGTCGACAAGCACCATGTTGCCTCGGACGAAGACGAAGCGGCTGCGAGGGCCGATGAGGTACGAGTAGCTCTCGAGCACCGCGGGTCGGGACCAGATGAGCTCACGGGCTGCCGAAGGCCCCGCGATGGGCACCCGGAACCCCGTGATATAGCCGTCGAGCAGCTCGTCGGCGCGGTAGACGACCCACTGGCTGTCCGGGCTGATCGTGAAGTCCAGGACGTCGCCGTTGCTGACCAGCGGCCCGTTGAGCTTGACCACCGTTCCGCCGCCGATTGGCACAGAGTAGAGCTCGTCGGTGTTGACCGTCTGCTGATCGGCACGGTAGACGACCCGGCTGCCGTCGGGGCTGATCTGGGCGTCGAGGACATCGCCCCCGGAGACCAGCAGGCCGTTCAGCTTGATTTCGCCGCCGCCAGTGATCGGTACGCTGTAGAGCTCGTCGACCTCGTCGGCTTCCTGATCACTGATGTACACGACTCGAGCGTCCGTTGGGGCAATCGCGAACCAGGTCACGCCGCCGTCTGCGACCGCTTCTCCGTTGAGCTTGATCGCCGTCCCACCCGCGATCGGGACGCTGTACAGGTCGAGCTCATCAAACCCAGCTGGCTCGAAGGAACCCTGGAAGACCACCCGTTGGCTGTTCGGGCTGATGACGGAGCCCAAGGTCTCCATTCCGGGTGGTGACAGCTGCACGGCCATCCCGCCGAGGATCGGGATGCTGCTCAGTTGATAGGGGAGACCGTGGTTGAACACGATCCGGGTGCAGTCGGCGCTGATTTTGAATCTGCTCAATATCGCCACGGTCTCGAGGTCGACGACGCTGCCGCCGGCTGCCGGGACCGTGAAAAGCGACCCTGCCCCACTGGTCAAGGAAACGCTGTAGACGACCAGATCATCACACAGCTCGAATGTGTGGACCGATTCGCCGCTGGACAGAGTCGCGTTCAGCTTGACGGAGGGGCCATTATCGGGGGGAACGCTGTAGAGCTCGAAAACGTCGATGGAATCCTGATCAGCCTGGTAGACGACCCGGGAGCCGTCGTCGGTGAAGACGCCTCCATATGCATGGGAGCCAGACGGCAGGACGTCACTGAGCAGGACCTGTGAACCCCCTGCGGCGTCGACGCCGTACAGCTCGACAGCCTCGTCGACCGTGGCGTCCTGCCCGAACACGACCCGTTTCCCGTCGGGTCCGATCTCGAACCAGCGCACGTCGCTGAAGCTCAGCCCGTCGCTGAGCTTCAGCCACCATTGGGCGCTCGCCACGGGCGACCAGACCAGCAGGGTGACGACGGCAACGATCGCCCCGCGAAGGTGAAGCGCACACCGAACCCTATCTCGGACGACGTCCGTTCTCATGTCGCCTCCGTCTCCTCCAAGGTGTACATCGTGTCTGCTGTCTCCGAATATAGGCCTCGTTATCGACACTCGCAACTCGCGGATCGATGTCGGGTCGACCCGGGCGGTTACCCGCCCGGGCCCCCCACAGATCCGGACGTGCAGAATTCCCGCATCCGGCTCTTCAGGCGCATGGGTTCGCTACGCGACGGCGCACCGCCGCGCACCGACTGGTCGTGGTATCTACCAGCCCAGCTATCCGATGCAGTCTCGTTTGGATGGTTCCGAGGTTCGATGCCCCCTCCATCTTTCCCTCCACCGGTTCCATGCCCCGGCGCCCCCTTCCCTCCTCCGGGTCCCTCAGAGTCTGGTTCCCCGGACTCGTCGGTACTATGAGGCGCTCCG
>JASFPU010000384.1:0-4024 GCA_050115855.1 Holophagae bacterium | reverse complement strand
TGGGGATGCCGAGGATCAGGAGGATCGCGAGGCTGATCAGCAGGATGGTCATCTAGCCGCCCTGCATCCAGGGTCTGCCGAGCTCCTCGTCGCCCCGGAGCCCGCGCCAGAGCTTGATCAGACAGAAGACGGCCGAGGTGCCGGTGCCGATCGGGATGGCGATCTGCGCCGTCCATCGAGGGACGTGAAGCACCGAGATCATCCGCGCGCCGGTGATGTCGATCCAGCGGATGGAGTGCCAGAAAATCACCGCGTTGAGCAGCGCGAGCAGAATGAGCCCGATGACGTCGATGATCGTGCGGGATCTCTGTCCGAGACGTTCGGTGAACCAGGAGATCGCCATGTGGTCGCGCCGAGCGATCCCGATGGCGATCCCGATGGCGGAGGTGTAGGCGAAGAGAATGGTGGCGAGCTCGTTGGCGCCGCCAATGGACTCGTTAAAGCCGTAACGCAGCGCCACCTGGGTCACGATGAGGCCGAACATCACGACGAAGCAGATCCCGCACACGACCTCGAGCACTCTGATCAGCCCGGTTTCGAGCTTCTTCACCGGCAGCTTTCGGACGCCGCCATCGCGGCTTCGATGTCCGCCCATGTGAAATCTCCGCGGTCGACGAAGTAGTCGTAGACCGGTCGGGTCCGTGCCCTCATCTCCGCGCGGACCTCGGGGGTTGGATCGATGATCTCCACGTGCTCGGCAAGTTCGGCGATGATCTTCTCTTCACTCGCTGAGTAGAGCTCGTCGCTGAGTTCGAGGGCTTCCCTTGCGACCTCGTCGAAGATCTCTCGGAGGTCGACGGGGAGGCGCTCATACCATTCGAGGTTGACCATGAACGGGTCGGGGCCGGTCGCGTGGGTGTCGATGGTGACCCAGTCGAGAACCTCGTACTGCCGCCGGTCCCAGAGGTCGGACGGTGGCGCCGTCGTTCCGTCGACGACCCCGGTCCTCAGGGCCGCGTAGGTTTCGGACTGGGCGATTCCCTGTGGGTTGGCGCCGAGGGCGTTCTCCATCCGGTGAAAGACCTCCTGGGCGTTGGGTACGCGGACCTTGAGGCCGTCGAAATCGGCGACCGTACGGATCGGGCGTTTCTTCGAGCCGTGGGCGCGAAAGCCCTGGGAGATCCCGACGGCAGGGATGTGGAATCCCCTGGTACGTCCTTCGGCCGCGACCTCAGCCATCCACCGGCTGCGGACGAGGCAGATGGCCTCATCCCATCCGTCGACGAGATAGGGGAGGAGAACGATGTTGAACTTGATCGAGGCATCCTCGAACATCCCACCTCTGGTGCCCTGGAGCGCGCCGATGGCGACGGCGTCGGCGATCTCGCGCTCGGTGCCGAGGATCCCGCCGAAGTAATTCTCGACCTTGATCCGGCCGCCGGTCCGGCGTTCGAGCTCCGTCTCGAAGAACTCCATGGACACGCTGCGTGGGTCCGAGGGATTCTGGGCGTTGGCGTATCTGAAGAGAAAAGTCCCGTCGTCGCCGAGCGCGGTCGCCGGCCCTGCGAGCAGGACCGCGACCGACAGGATCAGGACCGAGGATTTCAATCGGCGACGATGCCGTTCGGTGCCTTCACGAGATCGTCGCCGGCGAGGTCGTCCCACGAGTAGTACTGGAAGGTCCGGTTGTCGGACATGGCGACGAACAACCCGGACGGAAAGCGCGGGTCGAGCACCGCCGAGGTGACCTCCGAGCCGTCGCTCTCGTTGGTCGAGACCTTGACAGCC
Organism: Holophagae bacterium; assembly: GCA_050115855.1. Lineage (GTDB taxonomy): Bacteria > Acidobacteriota > Thermoanaerobaculia > Thermoanaerobaculales > Sulfomarinibacteraceae > JAHECW01. The sequence continues at coordinate 2,296 of JASFPU010000384.1, read as the reverse complement.
TTGACGAAGCGGTGGTCGTGCGGGTTGCCGGGAGAGCCTTCTCGGGTGTAGATCCGGAAGGTGTTGCCCTGCTGGTCGGAGACCAGGATGTAGCCGGTGCCGTCGTCGATCTGGTAGATCGAGATCCCCTCGCGCTGGTCCGCGAAGCCGTCGGTCCCGAACAGGGCGAGCTCGATGTCGGCGTCGGGCGCGTCGGGGTCGGCGTGGTATTTCCTGATACCGGTCAGCTCGTCCGAGTAGTAGACGTAGCCGAGCGGGTCGTCGACGGCGATCGACTCGATCTCGCCGAGCTCGGGCACGCCGTCGTCCATCGAGGTCGCGTCGCTGAAGGTGCCGAATTCGCGCACCTTGGTGCCGACAACGTTGCCGCTGCCGTCGTTGTCGAGGCGGTACTGCCACAGGTACGAGCCGGAGGGCCCGGTCTTTCGGCTGACGACCGCGAAGATCGCGCCGTCCGCGGGACGTTTGTACAGAGCGATGCCCATGGGCAGAGCGGCGTCGCCGGACTCGCCGTCGAAGACCGGGATGCCGCCGTTGTCGATCGGCGTCATCTCCGGCAGTCGGAAGACCCGGAGCGCGTGCGCCGGGCGCTCGGTGGCGACCGCGATGTCGATCGTCTCGCCGCCGAGCGAGAAGCCGTATTCGACGTCGATATTGTTCATCCGCTGCAGCCCGGTGACGGTCTTGTCGGGGATGATCTTCCCTTCGAGGTCGAACGCTACGACCGCGCCGCCCTTGTCGGTGCCGAGAATGAGGCTCTTCGCCGGCTCCTCAGGGTTGATCCAGATCGCGGGATCGTCCGAGTCGACGGGGGTCTGTTCGGTGATGACGACGGGTGTGACGACGGCCGGCTCCTGGGTCGGTGCCGTCGACTCTGACGGCGGCGCCTCCGGCGCGCATGCCACGACGGCCGCCAGGGCCAGGGTCGCGAGCATCGCGGCGGGTGCCGGCGTGATCGATGGGGTGTTCATCAGGTCGAGGAGCCTGAGCTGCATGTCGAATCCTCCTTCGCGTTCGTCCGTTACGTTCCCGAATGTGGTGCCGCGGCGGGCCCGATCGTTGCCTAGCGCCCGTTGCCGTCGGACCGTGGCGGAGCTGTCGTCGATCGCACCACGAGACTCGGCGTGACGACATCGTGGCGCGCGGTGGTTCGCTGGTTGACGAGACGTTCGACGAGCCGGTCAACCGCCGACCGTCCCATGTCGCCGCCCGGTTGATGGATGCTCGACAGGGAGATGTGACTGAGCGCGGCGAGCGACGTGTTGTCGAAGCCGATCAGCGACACGTCCTGCGGGATGCGAACACCCTCGTCGTCGAGCGCATTCATGGCGCCGACGGCGCACAGGTCGTTGGAGGCGAAGATCGCCGTCGGCAGCCGGTGCAGCGTGAGGAGCTCCCGGGCGCCGCGCTCGCCGCCCTCCTCGGTGTGCGCACCGTCGACCACCAGGATGTGCTCGGCGAGCCCGAGCGCTTCCATCGCCCGACGGTAGCCGGCGGTGCGGGCGCGGGCCGCGGCGCCGGAGCCGCCCGAGATCAACGCGATTCGGCGGTGGCCGAGACCGGCCAGGTGCTCGATGGCGAGCCGCACGCCGTGCGCGTTGTCGTTGTTGACGGTGTCGGTGGTGTCGCTGTCGGAGTCGCGGTTGATGAGCACCAGCGGGACCGAGGTCGCGACCCGGGCGACGACGTTGTCGTCGACCCGGGGGGAGGCGAGAATCAGACCGTCGACGCGGAGCTCGAGCATGCTCTCGATCGCGCTCTCCTCGAGGGCGGGGTCACGCTCCCCGGTGTTGAACAGCACCTGGTAGCCGAGCTCGCGGGCGCGCTCCTGGATGCCCGACACGACCGAGCCGAAGAAGGGGTTGCGCAGATCCGAGATCATGACGCCGAAGATCCGGGTCTGCCGCTCGACGAGGCTCCGGGCGATGAGGTTCGGCCGGTAGCCGAGCTCGGCGATCGCGTCGAGGATCGCCTTGCGGCTGGCCGGGCTCACCCCGGGTTCACCCCGCGTCACCATCGACACCAGGGACTTCGACACCTTCGCCCGACGCGCGACGTCGAGGATCGTCGGTCGGCGATGCGACGAGATCGTGTGGCCTTTTCCCCGCGGTGACACTTGACTTCGACTCCCGAAGGCATTATGTTCCAATTGGAACGTTCCAAAATATAGCGCCTGGCCGCTAAAAACGCAACCTGGAACGTTCCAGAGGATGCCGACGCCACCACCTGAACGGTGATTTGGAGGTCCGCGATCGTTCTTTTCTTCGATCCGGGTGGAACGTTCCAAGCAGGGCAC
>JASFPU010000383.1:0-4026 GCA_050115855.1 Holophagae bacterium | reverse complement strand
ACAGCTCATCGAGCCTGGTCGTCGTGGCGCCGGAGTCCTCCGTCGTTCTCACGCCCCTTCCGCGACCTCCTGATGGTGCTTCTGCTTGCGGCGTTTGATCGCCTCGGTGTCGACCCCCGAGTGCTCGGCGATGAGCGAGTAGATCTCCTCGCCGTCCAGCACCTCGTCCTCGAGCAGACCGGCGGTGATCGCCTCGAGCGACGCCCGGTGCTCGTCGAGGATCGCCCGCGAGTCGTTGTAGGCCTCGGTGATGAAGCGCTTGATCTCCTGGTCGATGTCGACCGCGGTCGACTCGGAGTAATCCTGGTGCCGGGCGAACTCCTTGCCGAGGAAGATCGACTCCTCGCGCTTGCCGAAGGTGAGCGGGCCGAGCTTGTCGCTCATGCCCCACTCGCAGACCATCTTACGGGCCAGCTCGGTGGCCCGCTCGAGGTCGTTGCCGGCGCCGGTCGTCATGTTCTCCGAGCCGAACACCAGCTCCTCGGCGATGCGGCCGCCCATGAGCACCCGCAGATTGGCATCGAGGTAGGCCCGCGAGTAGGTGTAGCGGTCCTCGAGCGGCAGCTGCTGGGTCAGCCCGAGGGCCATGCCGCGCGGGATGATGGTGACCTTGTGCAGCGGGTCGGCCTCGGGCACCATGACCGCGACCAGAGCGTGGCCGGCCTCGTGGTAGGCGGTGGTCCGCTTCTCCTCCTCGGACATCACCAGCGACCGCCGCTCGGAGCCCATCATGACCTTGTCCTTGGCGTACTCGAAGTCCGCCATGTCGACCTTCATCTTGTTCAGCCGCGCGGCGCGCAGAGCCGACTCGTTGACCAGGTTGGCCAGATCGGCGCCCGAGAAGCCCGGCGTCGACCGGGCGATCACGCTGAGCTCGACGTCGGAGGCGAGCGGGATCTCGGTGGTGTGGACCTCGAGGATCCCCTCGCGGCCCTTCACGTCGGGCGGGTTGACCACGATGCGCCGGTCGAAGCGGCCCGGGCGCAGCAGCGCCGGGTCGAGCACGTCCGGCCGGTTGGTGGCGGCGATCAGGATGACGCCGTCGTTGGCCTCGAAGCCGTCCATCTCGACCAGCAGCTGGTTGAGCGTCTGCTCGCGTTCGTCGTGGCCGCCGCCGAGACCGGCGCCGCGGTGCCGGCCGACCGCGTCGATCTCGTCGATGAAGATGATGCACGGTGCGTTCTTCTTGCCCTGCTCGAACAGGTCCCGGACCCGCGACGCGCCGACCCCGACGAACATCTCGACGAAGTCGGACCCCGAGATCGAGAAGAACGGCACGTCGGCCTCGCCGGCGACCGCGCGGGCGAGCAGGGTCTTCCCGGTGCCCGGCGAGCCCATCAGCAGGACCCCCTTGGGGATCTTGCCGCCGAGCCGCTGGAACTTCTTCGGGTCCTTGAGGAAGTCGATGATCTCCTCGAGCTCCTCCTTGGCCTCGGGGACGCCGGCGACGTCCTCGAAGGTGACCCGCTTCTGCTCCGGCGTCAGCAGCTTGGCTTTCGACTTGCCGAACGACATCGCCTTGGTGCCGCCGGCCTGCATCTGTCGGAAGAAGACGAACCACAGACCGACCAGAATCAGCAGCGGCGCCCACGACAGCAGCGCGGTGAGCATCCGCCCGTCGGTCGGTTGCTCGACCTTGATGACGACGTTCTTCTCACGCAGCTCGTTGATCAGGTCGTCGTACCCGGGGTTGTAGGTGTACCGGTCGTAGCGCGGACGCGGTCCGCTCTCGTCGCCGCCTACGCCGGCCGATTGGATGTGGATCTCGTCGCCCTTGATGAGCACCTGCTGCACGTCCCCGGCCTCGATCTGGTCGAGAAAATCCGAGAACGGGACCTCGCGACTGGCATCCGAGTATCCCCTGAGGACCTGGAGGATCAGCATGACCCCCACGATGATGACGGCCCACATGAGGACGGTTCGTACGGTCTGATTCACGATTCGATTTCCTCCCGCCGCTGCCCGTGTCGGGTGGGCGCTAGGGAAAACCTCACGCCGATGTCGGTTGTTCCCCGCCCGTCAGCACGCACAGGTCGGGCAGGTTGGTGTGTTCGCTGCGACTCGGGCCGAGACCGTAGCCGATCAGGTAGCCGTCGGGCAGATCGTCGAACGCGGCGTAGCGCGCCGTCAGGTTGACGCTGCGCAGCTGCGGCCGGTCGACCAGCGCGACGACCTCGATGGACGCCGGTTTCTGCTGACTGAGATGGGTGATCAGGTAGTTCTCGGTGATTCCGGAGTGGAAGACGTCCTTGAGAATCAGCACGTGGCGTCCGGTGACGTTGATCCGCGTCGCGAAGGTCAGGCTGACGACCTCGCCCCGTTCGCCGGCGGCGGTGGTCACGTCGACGAACTCGAAGTCGAGCGACACGGTCGGTTCGAACATCCGTGCGATGTCGGTGAGGAAGAATGCCGAACCCTTGAGGATGCCGACCAGGGTCAGCGCCTTGCCCTCGTAGTCGGCCGAGATCTCGGCCACCAACTCGCCCAGTCGCTGACGAATCTGATCGGCGGTGTAAACCACCCGAAGGGTGCTCATCGGTGAATCACCTCCACGACCCGGTTGCTGGACCCCGCTGGACCCGGCCGCTGCCACACTCCGGGAATCCAGTAAATCATACCATTCTCGCAAAATACAGGCCATCCGGGGCGGAGGTGCCGGGGCAGGTTTTCGGCCAGTAGACGCCGCACCGAACGCCGCCCGCCGACGGTGTCGGGCACCGACTCACCGGCAGCCGGCGGACGGATCGTGAGCTCGCTGCCGTCCGACCGCGGTCGCCAGCTCCACCGGGCCCCAGGGTCGGGTTCGGGCCCGCCCCGGAGCCGCGCCCACCAGCCGGGAAGCCCGAGCTCGACCGGTGCGTCGGGCTCCAAGGTCGCGGTCCGTCCGTCCGGCGCCGTCGGCGGCTCCGCCCAGAGCCTGCCGCCCGCGCTCCGGAGCCGCCACCGACCGGCGAGCGCCACCGAACGCGGGCGGCCGCTGTCGAGCAGCTCGTTCAGGTGGTCGAGCTGTCGGCGGGTCGCGGGTCCGATGCCGAGACGGGCGACCTGCCCGTGCAGCCAGCGGCTGCGCAGGGCGGGTGGGAGGGCGCCGACGGTGTCGACCGCCACGCCCCCGTCCGGGTCCCACGGATCGGCGAAAGGTGCGCGGCGCCGCACCTCGTCGGCCAGGCAGGCCTCGTCCTCGGCGAGCGTCGCGGCGAGTCGCACGAGATGGCCGCGGAGCGCCGGCGACACCGTCTCGAGCTCCGGCAGCAGGACGTGGCGAACCCGGTTGCGCAGCCGGGCCAGGTCGGAGTTGCTGCTGTCCTCGCGCCAGCTGTGGCGGCCCGCGACGAGGAACTCCTCGATGTCCGCCCGGCGCCACGGCAGAAGCGGCCGGATCACACCGTCCGGCGTCCGCCGGGCGATGCCGGACATGGCGCGCGGGCCGGCGCCCCGCAGCAGCTGGAGCAGCACCCCCTCGGCGACGTCGTCGCGGTGGTGGCCGGTGGCGATGAGGCGGATGCCGCGCCGCGCGGCGTGCTCGACCAGCGCGCGGTACCGGCGCCGGCGCCAGGCCGCCTCGCCGCCGCCGGGCCGCTGGTCGTCGGTCGGCAGCTCGAGCACGGCGATGGTCAGGTCGAGCTCGCCGCAGAGCCGGCGGCAGAACTCGGCGTCCCCGTCGGCTTCGGCGCCACGCAGCCGGTGGTGGACGTGCGCCGCCTCGAGCCGCAGACCGAGCTCGGGTCGGGCGAGCAGGTGGAGCAGGGCGGTCGAGTCGGGTCCGCCGGACAACGCCACCAGGACCCGCTGCCCGATCAGGTCGGGAAACGTCCGGCGGACGTGGGCGACAAACTCAGAGCTTTCCACGCTTTGCATCCTAGCAGTGCGGACTCGGGCTGGTCTCCGGAGCGTGAACCGAAGGTCGAGAAACGCCCGGGCACAGCCGCCGGCAGTCGACCCCGGAATCGTGGTCGCCCGCCGGCCCACAAGGTGGCGCGATGGCGAACCCGCCCTGACCAATTCGGGCCTGCGATTCCGCCAGAA
>JASFPU010000382.1:0-4039 GCA_050115855.1 Holophagae bacterium | reverse complement strand
CCGAAGCAGAAGTCCCGCTCGTGCCGGTCGGTGATTCGCAGCAGCTCGGGACCATACTCGGCCCAGCGCCCCGAGTCCTGCCACAGCTCGGCGGGCTGAACCGCCGGCATGACGAGCTCCGCGGAGCCGGCGCCGGCCATCTCCTCGCGGATGATCGTCGACAGCTTGGCGAGCGATCGGGTGGCGAGCGGCAGGTAGTTGTAGATCCCCGCCGCGACCTTCGAGATGAGGCCCGCGCGCACCAGCAGGCGGTGCGACACGACCTCGGCGTCAGCGGGATCCTGGCGGAGGGTGTGGATGAAGGTTCGGCTCCAGCGCATGGGTGCTCCTCGTCGGGGCCGCCTGCCATCAGCGGCGCGCGAGATCGCGCGCCAGGCTCGACAGACGGCGAACGTGGGTCAGCAGCTCGTGGTCGATGCCGGACTCGAGCGGCACGTCGGTTGCCGGCCGGTCGCGAGGATCGACATCCGACCGGATCGGCGGCGGGCCGGTCTGGGGCGGGCCGCCGACGGCGTGGCGCAGTTCCGTGGCGCGCTCCAGGTAGCCGTGAGCCTCGCGCAGGCGGCCACGTCGGAGGGCGATCGCCGCGAGCGCGGCGAGCGGATAGCTGTGCAGCTCGCTCGGCGACCGCTCGAGGGCCTCGCGAGCGAACGCGCGCGCCCGTCCGAGATCGCCGCCGAGCTCGGATTCGACGAGCGCCAGCTCATAAGCGGCGATGCCGCGGCTGAACTCGTCCGAGCCGTCCCGGTAGATCGCGGCGGCGACCCGGCGGGTGGCCCGCGGCCGGCCGGCGAGACGGAGCGACTCGAGCAAAGCGGCGGTACCGGCGGCGGCGAACGGCGAGTCATCGGGGACGTCGGCGAGCACATCGCGTGCGAGCGCGACGGCGCGGCGGGTGAGGCCGAGCGTCGAGGCGAGCAGTGCCGCGGTCGCCCGCAGCGCGGGGCGGTCCGGTGCCTGGCGCCCGGCGGCTTCGTAGAGCTCGAGCGCGCTCTCTGCGTCGCCACTCGCGAGCGCCCGGTCGGCCCGCTCGAGCAGCCGGGACACGGTGTTCGACAGGCTGTCGACGGGCTGATCGGCGAGCAGCCTGACGGTTTCGCGATAGGAGAGCCGCTGCGGGTCCAGGTGCAGCAGGCGCTCGAAGGTGGCCAACGCCTTGCGATGCCATCCGCGCCGGAGGTAGGCGAGGCCCAGGGTGTCGATCGCCTCTTCGAAGGACGGGTCGAGCTCGACCGCCCGTTCGAGCGCGGCGACCGCCCGGCCGTTGTGACCGAGCTGCAGCTGGCAGCTGCCGAGCAGGAAAAGCGTCTGTGGTAGCTCTTCACGGGCCAGGCTGGCGTCGAGGTGATGGGCCGCGTTGCGATACCGGCCCCGGCGCAGGGCGATTCCGCCCAGGGCAAAATCGGGCAGGAACGACTCGGGGGCCATGGCCCGGGCCTGGTCGAGTGCCGCGACGGCGCGCTCCCAATGACCGAGATCGGCGGCCGAGTTGCCGAGGTAGACCAGGGTCTCGAAGTGAGGTCCTCGGAGATCGACGACCCGCTGAAACGCGGTTTCGGCGGTCTCGAGGTCACCGGTTGAGAACGCCGCTTCGCCGATCAGGCTCCACAGCTCATCGTTGTCCGGCGCCATGGTGCCGAGCTCGTCGAGCAGCTGTCGGGCGGCGACCAGGTCGCGGTCGAGGAGCGCGGGGTCGAGCGCGCGCATGCGGCTCACGAACTCCTCGGTGTCCCGACCGGCGTGGCGCGCGTGCGACAGGATACGGTCCTCGCGCGCCCGCAGGCGATGACCGAGGTCGCGGGCCAGCAGCTCGCGGTTCGCGGTCCGCTCCCAGCCGTCCGAGATCTCGGCCCGGGTGAGGACCTCCTCGTCTCCGAGCAGGCCCGCGAGGTTCTCGACGCCGGCATGAGCGACCGACAGGCCATGCTCGAGCTGGCCGATCCGTTCGCCGAGCAGCGATACCGCGGCGCCGATCTTGCGGATCGCCTCTTCCAGAGCCGTGATCCTCTCGAGCAGATGTTCCTCGATCTGCTCCTGGGCCTCGAAGAGCGCGTCGTCGTCGAACTCGACCTCGGGCTTCGACACGCCGGAAACGATGAGGAGCTTGCGCCCGCAGCGCCGACACCGTTCGGCGTCAACCGAGTTGGCGAGACCGCAGAACTGGCACAGCACCGCGTCAGCCCTCCGTGGAGTCGAAGAAACCACGGCCGGTCTTCCGACCGAGGCGGCCGGCGTCGAGAATCGCCGCGTCGATGTCGGTGAGCACGACGTCGAAACCCGACCGCGCGGCGATCTGCGCGATGCCGCAGCCCATCTGGCCGGCACCGACGATCCCGATGGTCCGGATCTCCATGACGGTCTCCCTACCGCTGCTCGACACGCAGGTTTCGCGGCTGCACCCGGCGGCACCGGATGCCGGACCCGGAGCGCGCCGGTCGGTTGTCGGCCCTCAAAGCAGGGCGTCGAGCTTCGCGCGGATGCTGTTCTTGTCCAGGACGTTGCCGATGACCTTGTCGGCGATCTCTCCGTCCTTGACCAGGAACAGGGTCGGGATGGCTTGGATCCCGTACTTGGTCGCGATGTCCCGGTTGTTGTCGACGTCGATCTTGCCGACCACCGCGCGTCCTTCGTACTCGTCCGCGATCTCCTCGATGATCGGTGCGACGGCTCGACACGGACCGCACCACACCGCCCAGAAATCGATGAGCACGGGTTTGTCGGACTTGAGCACCATCTCGTCGAAGTTGGCGTCGGTGATCTCCACTGCTTTTCCTGCCATCGAGTGCTGCCTCCCGTGATTCCCCGGCCGTTGCCGGGACGGCCACATGGTACTACACGATCGATCGCTTCCACTGCCCTCTCGATCCCGTTCCCGCCGCTGGGAGACGGTCGCGCAATCGGGGCCGCGCCGGTGACTCAGTCGGCCCGGTCGACATCCTCCATCATCAGCCTGGCGGCTCGATCGCCGTATGCGATGGCGTAGTTCTGACCACGGTCCTCGGGGTAGATCTGCGCCATCGAGCACAGGTAGAGACCCGGCACCGAGGTCCTCATGGCGGGCACTTTGTTGCGGTAACCGACGGTCACTACGGGTTGGGCGTAGTCGGCGCGGAAGTGGTGGCTCGCCACGATCCACGAGGGGTCGAACGCCGGGTTGACCCGCTGGAGCCACGGAACGTAGGCGTCGAGCACGGCGTTCTTGCCCGCGCGGTACAGGGGGTGATCGGCGAACAGATAGTTCGAGATGTAGAGCAGGATGCGACCGCCATAGCGTTCGGCCGGGATGTAGTTCGTGTGCTCGATGAGGCCACCGAAAGGCATGTCCCGGTCGGCGATGTTGAGCCAGTAGTAGGGTGTCAGCGATCGGCTCAGCTCGAGGATCGTGCAGATCGCTCCAGTCGCGCGCAGCCGGGTCAGTGCGTCGCGTTCGTCCTCGGCGAGCAGGTGGCCCGCGATCTCGAGGTGATCCGGCACCGGTGCGGCGACCAAGATCCGGTCGGCCCGGTATCGCTCGCCGCGGGTGAGGACCGTCAAGCCGTCGGCCGTCCGCTCCAGGCGACGCACCGGCTCGGCCAGGTGGAACGATCCACCGACGGCCTCGATCCGACCGGCGAGCACGTCGACCAACCGCATGAACGAGCCCCGCATGTAGCCGAGACGCTCGCCCATTCCGGAACGCGACCGCGACCGTCCCCTGAGCGAGATCTTGCGCCACAGCCAGACCATCGCGACCTGCTCGGCGTCGTCGGCGAACTTCTGATAGAGCAGCGGTCCCCAAACCGTTCGCCAGACCCTCTCGCCCTGGTGGCGTCGGATCCACTCGGCCGCGGTGACCGATTCGAAGGCGGTCGGGTCGGTCTGACGCTGGAGCCACAGCGTCGAGAGGGCGAACCTGAACTTGTCGATCAGGTGCAACGGACGGAATCGAAGCAGCGACATCGGCGTGCCGAAGTCCCACAGCCTGCCGTTGGCCCAGATCCCCATCTTCGAAGGCAGCCACTCGATGGCGTTCGCCAGTCCGAGCTCGTCGGCCAACGCG
>JASFPU010000381.1:0-4045 GCA_050115855.1 Holophagae bacterium | reverse complement strand
GCCGTGAAGTCGGGGCGGGCGCGGGCGCCGGGCTTGGCGTCGGAGTGGCCTGGATTCCGGTCTCGGTGGAACCGCCGCGAAACGACAGAACGGCAATGAGCGCGATCGCCGCGATGAAGGCGAGAATCACCACAGTGAGGACCGGGGTCGGACCCGGTCCGCCGCGCCGTGCGCCGTGCAGCCGGTATCTCGATGTCACGTCGGCCATGGGGTGCCCTTTCGAGCATAGCCGATTCCGGGAGCTCCTGACGACGGGAGGTTGTTGACGCACTGCGGCACGATGCTATGCTGCGGCCAGGGAGGTCGGCATGCGTTGGGTGGTCTTCAATCAGAAGGGCGGTGTCGGCAAGTCGACCATCGTGTGCAATCTGGCCGCGGTCAACGCGCTCGCGGGTCGCCGAACTCTCGTCGTGGACCTCGACCCGCAGGCCAACGCGAGCCACTACCTGCTCGGTTCGGATGCCGACGGGTTGAGCCCCAACCTGGCCGAGTTCTTCGAGCAGACCCTCGGCTTCAACCTGTTTCGTGACGACGCCAAGGGCTTCATCCATCACACCCGGTTCGAGAACCTGCACATCATGGCGTCGTCCCCGGAGCTCGAGCCGCTGCAGGGCAAGCTCGAGGCGAAGTACAAGATCTACAAGCTGCGCGACGCGATGCGCGAGCTCGATGGCTACGACGACATCATCCTCGACACCCCGCCGGCGTTTCACTTCTTCACGCTGTCGGCGTTGATCGCGGCGCGCAGATGCCTCATCCCGTTCGACTGCGACGACTTCTCGAGGCGCGCCCTCTATGGACTGCTCGACGCGGTGGCCGAGGTCCGGGAGGACCACAACCCGAGGCTCGAGGTCGCCGGCATCGTGGTCAACCAGTACCAGGCGCGGGCGAAGCTGCCGCAACGGGTGGTGGAAGAGCTCGTTCAAGAGGGTCTGCCGGTGATCGAGCCGTACATCACGACCTCGGTCAAGGTCCGCGAGTCGCACGAAGCGGCGCGGCCGCTGCCGTACTTCGCTCCCCGGCACAAGCTCGCTCGCCAGTTCGAGGAGCTGCACGCCTCGACCATCGGTGGTCAGTCCAGGTAGCCGAGCGCCTCGAGCTGCGTGCGTTCCTCATCGGACACCTCGACCGCGTCGGCCCCGACCCGGTCCCGCTCGACGTCCGCCATCCAACGGTCGAGCTCGCCGGCCAGGCGCCGGGCCCCGGGACCGGCCGCATCCGGGTCCGGCGGTTCGATCGGAGCGCCGATTTCCCGCGGATTCGCCGCCAGATCGAAGAACCACAGGCGGTCCGGCTCGAGCCTGCGAATCAGCTTGAGATGCCCGTCGATCACCGTCCGGTAGAAGCCCCAGTCGGTCTCGCTGAAGATCGGCCGCGGGGTGGGGGTAAGTCGCCCGTCACCGTCGAGCATGCTGGTCCCCGCGATGTCGTGGTCGATCGACACGCCGACCAGATCGAGGATTGTCGGGTAGAGATCGATGAGGCCGACCTCGGTGGTCAGGACGCCGGTCTGAGCCGAGCCCGGCAGCTTGACGATCAACGGGACGTGGATCAGCTCGTTGTAGACGGTGCCGCCGTGCCCGACGGTCGATCGTTCGCGGAACTCCTCGCCGTGGTCGGCGGTGAAGACGATGACCGCGTCGTCGAAGCGACCGCGGGCTCTCAGGCCGTCGAGCAGCTCGCCGATGCGGGCGTCGGTGTAGGCGATCTCGGAGTCGTACAGGCGACGGAGGTAGTCGAGGTCCTCCTCGTCGAGATCCCGGACGATCTCCTTGAGATCGGTGTAGACCATACCCGACGTGATGGGACCGTCGTACGCGATGTCGCTGGTGTCGAGGTAGCCCGGGTGCTCGATGTAGTCGTAGTGCGGGTCGAAGTAGTGGACGAAAAGAAAGACCGGCCGATCCGGGTGGTTGTCCAGAAAGTCGAGCGCGGCGCCGGTCGCGATGTCGCCGGAGACCCCGCCATGGCCGACGATCGCGGACTCGTCGTAGACGTCGAAGCCCTGGCACAGGTTCCACTTGGCCTTGAGGAAGTAATGGCTGATGACGGCGCCGGTGTCCCAGCCGTGCACCGACAGCACCTCGGAGAGCAGCGTGAACCGATCGTCGAGGCGATCGGGTTTCTCGGTCACGCCCAGGGTCGTCGGATAGAGCGAGGTCAGCATCGAGGCGAACGACGGCGTGGTCCACGGCGCCTGGGAGTACGCCGTCTCGAACCGCACGCTCTGCCCGGCCAACCGGTCGATGTTGGGCGTTGTCGGGCGGGGCGAGCCGTAGCACCCGACGTGATCGGCGCGGAGGGTGTCGACAACGATCCACACCACATCCGGGGGGCGCGACTGCCGAGCGCACCCGGCTCCGAGCACCATCAAGAGGGTCATCGCCGCGATTCGGAATCGGCAGCGAGCTCCCGGCGAGCGCCCGATGGACCGTCGGTCGCTGCCGGACGGCGGGTCGGCGTTTCGGGTGGTCGACATCATGGTGTGACGGTACCACCGATCGTGAATCCCGGTGCCGTGTGATGTACGTCTCGCGCCCCGGCCGAGGTGTCACGTAAGGTGGAGTCGGGCCGACGACCGCGTCGGTCGCCGCGCCGGTGACGTGGAGGGCGATGTGAGGCGTCTCGGTGGTGCATTGGTCGGGCTTGTCGTGGCCGTCACCGTGACAGGGTGCGGACCGCGCACGCTCGACGTGTCGGGCGCGAAGGCGCTCGATCGGACCGCACGTCGCATGCGGGCCCCGATGACCGACGACGAGACCGCTCGCTTCGACGAGGCGCTCTTCTACCTCGTCGGCGACGCATCGCTCGGCAAGGACGACGTCGACGTGCCGATCACCGCCGACCAGTTGGAGCTCATCCAACCTCTTGGCGGGCACACGGCCGACGCGATCGTCGCCGAGGCGCGACGTCGTCGGTTGGCCGAGGTGCACGCGGCGATCGCCGAGCTCGAGGAGCGGCGCGTCCGGTCGGCGGCGGCCCGCCGAGACCTCGCCGCGTTCGCGTTCAGCGATTTCGGCGTCTTCAAGCGGAACCGCGGCTACCTCGAGTGGCCGGTCATCGAGGTCAAGATCGACAACCACACGAATCACATGGTGTCGATGGTCCGATTCCGTGCGTCGCTCCTCAAGCCCGGCGACCACATCCCGTGGCTCGAGGAGATGCTCGACCTGGTGTTTTTCGACGGTCTGGCGCCGGGTGAGCACGGCCGCTGGCGGGTCGAGCCCGAGCAGCAGGAGTGGATCCAGCTCATCGATCCCCACCCGGACCTCGAGCTCGTGGTCGAAGCGACGCGGCTCGAGGGCCGCGGCGGGCGACTGCTGGCCGCGTCGGACTTCGGTACCGTCGAGGCGCGCCGGCTCGAGATCTTCCGCCGCACCCTGGGCGTCATACGGACGTCTGGGACGCTGGCGCTCGACCGATCACCGCTGCCGTCGCTGCCGACGCTGGCGATGGATCGCGTGGTCGCCATCGGCGAGGCGGCGGAGTCCCCGACTCCGACCGGCGGTCCGGACGGTGCCGCGTCGAGCCCGTGAGGCGGGATGGGCGCGCCCCGGACGGTTCCGAACGTTGTGCAGTACCACCACGTTGCGGTCACCCACAATGACCGGAACGGTGGGCCCAGGCCCACCCTACGGCGACGGTGACCGCAACGCGCTCTGACTCCGTGGGGTCGCACCGCACCGCGATACGAGCCCGGCCGCACCCGGCGTGCTCCGAACGTCGCGGTCAACGTAGGGTGGGCCTGGGCCCACCGTCCCTGGCCATGAACCGAGCGACCGCGTCGGGGTCAATCTGATCGATAGGGACTGCAGCTGTCGACATCGGCCTTCTGGCTCGCCCCCGCCTGACGGTGGGATCGACCCAGCGTCACCCGGGCAGCGTGGTCGTACGAAGGACGCCGGAACAACACTGACCGCGCTGCCCGGGCGCCGGCGGCCTTCCTGCTGACCGGGGCGGCTGCACGTGGTTCAGCGCTGGGGCTCGGAGATTGCCCGGCATTGACATTGTGTGCAAAGCGCTCGCGGCAGCGAGGAGATGCCGC
>JASFPU010000380.1:0-4061 GCA_050115855.1 Holophagae bacterium | reverse complement strand
GCCGCCGTCAGATCATTCCAGATACGGCACGGCATCGATCCCGACGGCAAGGTCGGACCGCGCACCGTGGAGGAGCTCAACGTCCCGGTCGAGGCGCGGATCGACCAGCTCAGAGCGAGCCTCGAACGGATGCGCTGGGTGTTCCGGGACCTGCCGGAGGATTTCATCGTCGTCGACATCGCCGGCTTCGCCGCCCACCTGTTCCGGAACCGCGAGGAGGTCTGGAAGACGCGCGTCCAGGTCGGCAAGCCGTATCACGCGACGCCGATCTTCAAGGACGAGATGCGGTACATCGAGTTCAACCCGACGTGGACTATCCCGCCCGGGATCCTGCGCAACGAAACCCTGCCGGCGATTCGCAAGGACCCCGAGTTCCTCGCCCTGAACGACATGACCGTGGTGACGAGCTCGGGCGCGGTGGTCGACCCGTCGACCATCGACTGGGCGGCAACGGCGACCGGAGGCTTCCCGTACATGATCCGTCAGGAGCCCGGGCCGAAGAACGCGCTCGGCCGGGTCAAGTTCATGTTCCCCAACCAGTACATGGTCTACCTCCACGACACCCCGAGCAAAGGGCTGTTCGCCCGTTTCGAGCGCGCGTTCAGCCACGGCTGCATCCGCACCGAGAACCCGCTCGAGCTGGCCGAGCTCCTGCTCGCCGACCAGGGCTGGGACCGCCGGCGAATCGACGAGGTCATCGAGTCGAGACGGACGACCCGCGTCGACCTTTTCGAACCGATCACGGTGATGCTGCTCTACTGGACGGCCGAGGTCGGTGAGGGTGGAACGGTGTTCTTCCGCAAGGACATCTACAACCGGGACGCGGCGGTCATCGCGGGCCTCGCAGAACCGTACCGTTTCAGTCTGCCGGACGATCTCTCAGCGATCGTCGGGAGTCGCTAGGGCTCCCGGCTCACTCCTCGTCGAGGAACTCGGACGCGCCGAGCCACCTGTCCTGGGGGTAGTAGATCCAGACCGCCGAGCCCCCCTTGATGGCGTCGATCAGTGCCTTCGCGACCTTCGGGCGCACGACCGGACAGCCCCAGCTTCGGCCGACCAGATGGTCGTCGGCCCGGTCCGCGGTGACGTAGCCGGCGCCGTGGATGACGATCAATCGCTCCCGGGCGTTGTCGTTGAAGCCCTGCTCGAGCCCGTCGAGCTTGAGCGAGTAGCCGTGGCGGCCGTGGTAGGTCTCGGCGGTGAGGAAGAGGCCGAGGCTGGACTTGAGCGTGCCCTTCCGGTTCGAGAAGCTCAGGGCCTCCTCCATGGTGCCGCCCGAGCCGCGCGGGCGTCCCATGCCGTGGGCGACCCACTCGTGAAACCGCAGCTGCCCGGTCGTCATGTCGATGACCCAGAGGCGCTTCTCGTACGACGGCAGCTCATAGTCGATGATCGTGAGGACTGGGCGGCGGACGAGCCCGGCGTCGTCGGCCCGGGTGTAGGCCTGCAGCGCCAGCTCGAGCACCTCGGGACGGAGGTCGGTCGCCTGGTCCAGAATCGCCTGCGACTCGACCCCGGCGACGGGTGAGCTGACAACCAGCAGCGCGAGGACCAGAAACGTCTTCACAGCCTGGATTGTAGGCGCATTCGGCCCGTGCCGTCATCCGGTACGACGGTGATTCAGGGAGCGGCCGAGTTCGCGACGTTCCGCTCGATCACAGCTCGAGGTCCAGCATCACCTCGGCCGACAGGTCGCCGACCCGGACCGTGAAGCGGTTGATGCCGCGCGTGAAGTGCTCGGCGAGCTGCTTGAGATCGACGGTCGCATCGGCGGTCATGTGCCCGCCCTCGGCTGCGGTCGCCGGTCCGACCTGGATGTCGATCGGATCGATTGCGTTTTCGTTGACCTCGACGATCCTCGGCGCGGCGATCTGATCCCCAGCCACTCGGATCCGTAACGGGAGCTGCTCGAGCTTCCGATCGCCGATCGCCTCGATCTCGTCGTACGGGATGGTGACCTCGAGGGGGGCCTCGGACGCAATGGTGATCGTGATCGGCTTCGACTCGTCGCTGTCGACCTCGGCAGGTTGGGCCACCGTGGCATCGAACACGGTACCGGGTTCGAGCTTGGCCTGCTTGCCCTTGATCAGAACGAGCGGCGGAAAGATGAAGACGCCGAGCGAGATGGACAGCGCCATGCGGCCCTTGCCGGACTGGTCGTAGCCGCCGGTCAGCACGAGATCGGACCCGTCCACCGCCTCGACCTGGAGTGCTTCGAGCTCGACGTGGCCCTTGATTCCTGCGACTTTGGCCGACTTGATCTCGCCGATCTTCAGAACGACCGGCGCCCCCTTCTCGACGACTGTCCGACCGTTGACGACGACGTCTCTCCACGCGTGGCCGTTGATGATGGTTCCGGGTGGGTTCTTCTTTTTCTTCGATGTCACGTGGTCGTCGAGCTCGATGAAGACGCGCGTGCCGGACGGAACCGACACCGGACCGGCGACGGCGACCACCGGCAGCAGCGCCGCGATGAGTGCCGCAACGAACGTGGTGAATCGGGACTTCCTGAGCTTCATGAACACCCCCCCGCCCTCGGGCGCTGCTGTCGATCCCGTACCGTCATCAGGCCCGTCCGACGTCTCCGACTCAGCGGATACGATTGGGCCTGTGCGTGGCTTTCTTCTCCCAGGATAGCGCCACCCTGGCAGATCCGGGATCGGGAGGACCCTGGATGTGCGAAACTGGGCCACCGATCACCTCGGAGGAGAGCCATGAGCAGACCCGCGTTCAGCGTGTTCGTGTTCGCGATCTACCTGTATGTTCTCGGGCTCGTGCTCGTCATCGTGCCGAACTCGCTGCTCGCCCTGTTTCGCCTGCCGGAGACCACGGAGGTCTGGATACGGGTGGTCGGGGTGCTGGTCGTACTGATTGGGTTCTACTACACCACCGCCGCCCGGAATGAGCTGACCGCGATGTTCCGAGCATCGGTCATCGCGCGGCTTTCGGTGCTGGTCTTCTTCGTCGCCTTCGCGGTGGTCGGCTTCGCGCCGCCGGTGTTGGTGGTCTTCGGACTGGTCGACGCGGCGGCCGCGATCTGGACCGGGTGGGAGCTGCGCAACGCCGGCGCGTCGCTCGCCTGACTGACGCTGCTCCGACGACGCTCCCGGAAGCTCGGCATGCTCAATCGGAGGGCGGTGATGCGTCGAGGTCCTCCCCACGTGCCCAGCGAATCACGGGGTCGACCCACTCGGGGTGGGGACGGTAGAACGCGCCGTGGCCGCTGCCGAGATCGGTTTGGATCTCGGCGGTGACGGCGTCGGGGGCGGCGTGCGCGAACAGCGCCGAGCACGAGCCGACCCTGTCGCTCGCCTCGTAGATCGACAGCATGCGACCGTGGATCGTCGTGTCCGGTGTCGTGAACACGTCCCTGAGCCACGGCCCGCAGCACGCGATGAATACGTAGTTGATCGTCGGCTGATCGAGCTCGAGGGCGGTGAGCACCGCGATGGCGCCGCCCTTGGAGAAGCCGACAACCGTGATGTTGTCCGGGGCGATGCCGTCGTCGAGCAACCGCCGGACCTGCTGCGCCGTGGTCTTTGCCGCGTCGACCGGCGGCGTCCCGGCCGGCCGCAGGTCGGACGACACCGTGAAGCCCGCCGCGGTGAAGGTGTCGAGGATCTCCTGGTACTCGTAGGTGCCGAACACCGGGTGAGTCGGGTGCGGCCCCTCGTCCTCGATGATCTTGCCGTGGAGGTAGATGAGGTGCTCGGCGTTCGGGGACGCCGTTTGGACGACCGGGGTCGGTGCCTCGGGGGCGCTTCCGCCCTGGCATCCCAGGCTGGTCACCAGCAGCAGGAGGAACAGGAGAACCACGCTTCAAGTCTACCTGCGCCAAAACCGTGCCCGAACCCACCGGTGGTACGATCGGGGCACTCTTCGTCGCGGAGGTACCGATGTCGAACACCGAGTTCCGGTTGAGTCCTGTCGTCGTGCCGATTCTCGTGCTGAGCGTCGTGATCGCGGCCCCCGCCAGCGGTCAGGTGTGCGGCAACGGCGTTGTCGAGGCGGGCGAGGAGTGCGACGACGGGGCGTCGTTCCGGCTCGACGGGTGCGCCCCC
>JASFPU010000379.1:0-4064 GCA_050115855.1 Holophagae bacterium | reverse complement strand
CTCCGGTGCAGCGTCCGCCGGGCAGAAGGCGAACCCGGCCTGGTGGAGCATCGGCAGATCGGGCAGGTCGTCGCCCATCGCCGCGATCTCCACTCCGTCGAGATCGAGGGCCGCGAGAAGCTCGTTCAACGCTGCAGCCTTGTCTCTGGCGCCCCGCACCACGAACTCGTCCCGGATGCCCAGATCGCGGCACCGAACGGCCACCGCGTCGGAGCTGCGAGCCGTGATGATCGCGATCTCGATCCCGCCCCGGCGGAGCAGGGCCATTCCGAGGCCGTCCCGCACGTTGAACGTCTTCAGCTGTTCGCCGTCCGCCGCGTAGTGCAGCGAACCGTCGGTGAGCACGCCGTCGACGTCGAGCACCAGCAGTCGGATCGGTGCGAGCTTGGTTCGGACCTGGGGCGGCAGCCGGCTCGGCATGGCGGGATGGTACCACTGCGGCGGCGCCGACGGCGGTCCGTCGGCGGCGGTAACGGCGCGATCAGAAGCCCTCGAGAACGGCGCTGACCAGAGCGCGCGAATAGTCCCGCGACAGCTCGTCCATGGCCTCGCGCTGCCGATCGAAGTAGTCGACCGCGTCCTCGTTGACCGCGTACGACGTGCGACGCGAAAACGCCGTGTCCTCCCAGAGCACGACCGGGTCCTTCTCCTCGTCGCGCACGTCCTCGAGCCGGACCGAGGTCATCAGGGTCATCTGGTACTCGGTCGCGCGGCCCGACTCGTCGAAGCTCACCGGAATCACCGACAAGCGCGAGATGACGCCGCTGAGCACGATGTCCGCCTGATCCGGGCGGTCGACGAGCTGGAATCGGCCGCGCCGCACCCACTCGAGATTGAGCGCTTCGGCCACTCTCTGGTCCATGTCGGCCCGTGCGGTCTGGTTGTCGAAGAGCTGGACGTTCAGGGTCTGGATCTCGGGCGGCAGGTAGCTCGATGTGCCGACCAGATGGTAACCGCAGCCGGCGAGAGCGATCAGGACGGCGAGCGAGAGGGTCCGGTGCACGGCCGGAAGGTACCACAGTCCCCGTCGATCACGATCCCGATCCCGATCCCGATCCCGATTCTGACTCCGACTCCGACTCCGAGTCCGAGTCCGAGTCCGACTCCGAGTCCGACGAACCGGAGTGCATCACGGCACGCGACCATTCCGGCGTACGAGCGCCTCGATCCCCCGCGAATTCAATCGCCGCGGCGGGCGTGCCGCTGATCATCGCGAAGGGCACGTCGAGGCGGACGTGCCATCTTCACACTTTTCTCGCCTTGCCGCTCCGGTCTCCCCGCGCATTCGGAAAAGTGTGAAGGTGGCAATCGCCGAGCCCGAGCGCTGAACGTCGGGCAGCCACACCGGCCAGCAGGAAGGCCGCCGGCGCCCGGGCAGCGTGGTCAGTGTTGTTCCGGGGCCCTCCGTACGACCACGCTGGCCGGGTGACGCTGGGTCGGCTCCGCCGTCAGGCGGCGACGACCCAGAAGGCCGATGTCACAACGCCCCATCGGCTCACGACCCCCGCCCCGCCTCCTCGATCTCCTTCAGCCGCTCCCGAATCCGTCGTTCCCACCCGTGGCTCGTCGGCCGGTAAAAGGTGGCGCCGGCAAGCTCGTCGGGCAGGCACTGCATCTGGGAAACACCGGTCGCCTCGTCGTGGGCGTAACGGTAGCCTTCGCCATAGCCTGCGTCCTTCATCAGGCGGGTCGGTGCGTTGCGAATCGCCATCGGCACGGCGAGCCCGGGGCGGTCGGCGACCTCGCGTTTGACAGCGCCGTATGCGGTGTAGAGCGCATTCGATTTGTGCGCCAGCGCGAGGTAGACCGCCGCCTGGGCCAGCGCGAGCTCGCACTCCGGCATGCCGACGTGCTCGACGGTGTGCGCCGCCGCCGCGACCTGCTCGAGCGCCCGGGGATCGGCCATACCGATATCCTCGGACGCCATGCGGAGCATCCGACGAACCACAAACCGCGGGTCGGCGCCGCCCTGGAGCATCCGGCCGAGCCAGTAGAGGGAGGCATCGACGTCGGAGTTGCGGACCGATTTGTGGAGTGCGGAGATCAGGTTGTAGTGCTCTTCTCGGCCTTTGTCGTACACCGCGACCGACCGCTGTGCGGCCTTTTGAACCAGAGCGCGGTCGATCCGATCCGACCCTTCAGCCGCGGCGACCGACACCGCCAGCTCGAGGTGGTTGAGCGCCTGCCGAGCATCACCGGCGGCCAGACGCGCGATGAGCTCGAGCGCGTCAGCGTCAATCTGCGGAACCGAACCCGCCAGACCGCGTTCGTCGTGCGCTGCCCGTTCGAGCAACGCAACCAGATGCTGCGCCGTCAGGGGTTCGAGAATGTAGACCTTGACCCGCGACAGCAGAGCGCGTGTGAGCTCGAACGAGGGGTTCTCGGTCGTCGCACCGACGAGGACGATGTCGCCGACCTCGACGAATGGCAGGAAGGCGTCCTGCTGGGCCCGATTGAAACGGTGGATCTCGTCGACGAAGAGCACCGTCCGTCGGCTCTCGATGCGGCGGCGGTCGCGCGCCTCGGCCATCACCGCGCGCGCCTCCCTGACCCCGGAGAGCACCGCCGAGAACGTCACCATTTCCGCGTCGGAGGCGTCGGCGAGCAGGCGCGCGAGGGTGGTCTTGCCCGACCCGGGTGGGCCCCAGAGCACCATGGACGGCAGCTCGCGCCGGGCGACGAGAGAGCGGATCACGCCGTCGGTGCCGACCAGGTGGTCCTGCCCGACGACCTCGTCGAGGCTCCGGGGCCGCATCCGGTCGGCGAGCGGTGAAAGTCTGTCGTTGCCGGGGAAGAGATCGCCCTGGCGTCCCACCTCACCGACCCCGGGTCATCAGCGCGAGACGTTCGAGTCGGATCATCCGGAGCACCGCCTGATCCACCGTGGCGCCCACCGTGACCGCTCCGTGTGCGACGAGCACCAGCGCCGGCGCCTCCGAGATTCCCCTCGACACCTCGTCCGCGAGCGACCGGCTGCCGGGTGGAAAATCCTCGATCCACGCGACCCGATCCAGGATCGAACCGCCGTTCGGCAGCAGGGAGGGATCGGGCGCTTGACCTTCTGCCGCGAGCGCCAGCACCTTGCTCGGGTGGGCGTGGACAACGCCGTGCACGGTCGGAAATCGGGCGTAGATCGCGCGGTGCATCCCGGCCTCGGTCGAGGCCCCTTCGGGCAGGCGGTGGCTGTGGATCTCGACCTCGAACAGGTCGTCGGGCTCCAGGTTGCCCTTGTCTCGTCCGGTCGGCGTAATCAAGAAGCTCGCGCGGTCGATCCTCGCCGACAGGTTGCCGTCCTCGGGACCGATCAGACCCTCATCCGACAGCGCTCGACCGCCCTCGACGACCGACAGTCGCAGACCGACGATCCGGTCACTGATCATCGCGATTCCGATCGGAAGCGGCATCGCGGCACGCCGCGCTGCAGTACACCCGCCGATCGGCTCCCGGGAGGGCCCGTCCGGTCGGAACGAAGGTGCCGCACGTGGCACACTCGAGCAGTTCCTCGGGACCCGGATCGCCCTGCTCGGCCCGTCTCCGACGCTGGTTGGGCGAGAATCGGCTGAAGCTGTCGGCGCCCAGACCCTGAGAGACAACCCTCTTCCCCAGCGCGCTCAGCAGGCGCCAGACCACGAACAGGGCGAGCACGACAAGGACGATTCTCGACATCAGTGCCAACCACATTCAGCGGTTATCAAGTGTAGCCGATTCTCCGCTGGATGCGTCACGAACCCATCACCTCCTGCTCGATCCGGCTCAGGTCGGGGACGTCGGGATTGGACTCGGCAATGCTCTTGAGCCGACGAAACGCCTCTCGAGCCTGGTCGTGCTCGTGCAGATCGAAGTTGAGAATGACAACCTTGTTGAACCAGGCCTGCCAGTGGTCCTCGTCGGTCGCGATCGCTCGATCGAGCAGCTCGAGCGCACGCTGCGGTTGCTGGAGGTTCCGGAACACCACGGCCAGATCGGTCATCGCGTTGACGTCGTCGCTCCGGCCATCGGCGAGCGCCCGCTCGTACCACACGCGGGCTTCCTGCCAATCCCGCTCCTGTCGGGTCGCACGGGCG
>JASFPU010000378.1:0-4073 GCA_050115855.1 Holophagae bacterium | reverse complement strand
GGCGCCGGACGCCTCGAGCAGCCGCACCGCGCCGATCTGGCCGGTCCGTTGGACGTGCGGCCCCCGACACAGATCGACGAAGTCACCGTGCCGGTACAGGCTGATCGCCTCGCCCTCCGGGATGTCGTCGAGCCGGATCAGCTTGATGTCCTCGCCGCGCGCCGTCATCACCTCCCGAACGTCGTCACGGCTGACCTCGGTGCGCTCGAACGGCAGGTCCTCGGCGATGATCCGCCGCATCTCGTCCTCGATCCGCTCGAAGTCCTCGGGTTTGAACGGCCGGGGGAAGCGGAAGTCGTACTGGTACTTTTCGGAGTGGTCCTGGCGACCGGCGTCGATCGGGGTCCCTGGCCACAGCCGCTGGACCGCATCCGCCATGACGTGCTCCGCCGAGTGGCGGATCACGTCGCCCGCCTCCGGGTCCTTAACGGTCACGATCCGGAGCTCGGCATCTTCGGTGAGCGGGGTGCGCAGATCGACCAAGCGGCCGTCGACCTCGCCGGCCACTGTGTCCCTCGCCAGGCGCGGCCCGATCGCGGCAGCGACGTCGAGCACCGTCGTGCCGGACTCGAACTCCCGCGCGCTGCCGTCGGGCAGGGTGATCTGAATTGTCTCGGCCATGTCGCTCTCCGTGTCGGACTCGGTCAAAAACAAAACCCCGACCACGGGTCGGGATCGGGGTCGGTTCGTGAGGTGGTAGGCGCGCGCGGACTCGAACCGCGGGCCTCATCCGTGTGAGGGATGCGCTCTAACCAGCTGAGCTACGCGCCTTCAGAACCGAAAATGGTAGGCGCGAGCGGACTCGAACCGCTGACCTCTACCGTGTCAAGGTAGCACTCTAACCAGCTGAGCTACGCGCCTATCAGGCTACTGACGGGTGGCCCCGTGGGGACGCTTGAAACCCGCCTTCGTCCTTCTTTTGAAAAGAGCAAGCTCTGGTTGCCCAGAGGGAACGGGATAGTAGCAATCGTCAGGGTGGCTGTCAACGTTCGGCCGGGCTCCGGGAGTCCCGACCCCGACCTCGCGGTCGTTGTCGGGATTCCCGGAGATCGAGACGGAGCGACTGGATGCTCCCTCGCGGGTCCTCTCTCAGCGTGATCACCGCACGCGGGCTGCTGAAGTTGCCAGCCGTCCCGGTCACGTGCCGAACTACAATGGGCCTCGCAGGAGGACGCGATGGACACCGAACCGGTTGTCGTCACGACCGTTCAGGGCGAGGTCGAGGAGCAGCAGGTGCGGGCGTTTCTCGAGGCCAACGGGATTCCCACCACGGTCCGCGGCGAGGCGCTGCGCAAGACCCACGCCTTCGTGCTCGACGGGCTCGGCGCGGTCGAGGTCATGGTTGCTTCCGAGCATGCCGTTGCCGCCCGCGACCTGCTGGCCAGGGTCGACTCGGGCGAGCTCGCGCTGGCGGATGAGCATCTCACCGGTGACGAGACCGAGAGCTGATGGCCGAAAGCTGACCGCTACTTCGTCTTCAGCCCCAGCTCGTCGAGCTGACGCTCGTCGACCTCGGACGGCGCCTCGGTCATGAGACAGGTTGCCGACGTCGTCTTGGGGAACGCGATCACGTCACGGATCGAGTCCCTGCCCGCCATGAGCATGATCATCCGGTCGACGCCGAGCGCGATCCCGCCGTGCGGCGGCACCCCGTAGCGGAAGGCGTCGAGTAGGAAGCCGAAGCGCTCTCGCGCCTCGTCCTCGGCGATCCCGAGTGCTCGGAACATCTGCTGCTGGACCCCCGGATCGCTGATCCGGATCGAGCCACCGCCGAGCTCGACGCCGTCCATCACGACATCGTAGGCGCGGGCCCGGACCGCTCCGGGGTCGCTGACGAGGCGTTCCTGGTCGTCCGGTTTCGGCGAGGTGAACGGGTGGTGCATGGCGAAGTACCGGGCCTCGTCATCGTCCCACTCGAGCAGCGGAAAGTCGGTCACCCACAGGAAGTCGTGGCGGCCGTCCGGGATCAGACCGCGGTCGGCGGCGAGGTGGAGACGTAGCGCGCCGAGCGCGGCGAGCACCGTCCTCTCGGCACCGCCGACCGCGAGCAGCAGGTCGTCCTCGGCGGCGCCGGCACCGTCGAGAAAGCGCCGCACGCCGTCATCGCCGAGCGCCTTCTTGGCCGGCGAGGCGACACCGTCGGCGGTTCGTTTGAACCACAGCACGCCAGGCGCGCCGTACGGCTTGACGAACTCGGACAGGCCGTCGAGCTGCGTGCGCGACAGCTCGGCGCCAGCGGGCAGCACCAGGCCCTTGACCCGACCCTCCGCGGCCGCCGCCTCGAGCACCCGAAACCCACACCCCTCGGCGAGCGGGGCGAGCTCGACGAGCTCGAGGTCGAAGCGAGTGTCGGGGCGGTCGGAGCCGAAGCGTTCCATCGCCTCTCGGTACGGCACCCTCGGGTAGTGGTCGGGCGGCTGGATGCCGACGATGGGGAAGATGTGGGCGAACAGCCCCTCGATGAGCTCGAAGATGTCCTCCTCGGTGACGAACGACGCCTCGACATCGATCTGGCTGAACTCGGGCTGCCGGTCGGCGCGCAGGTCCTCGTCGCGGAAGCACCGGGCGAACTGCACGTAGCGGCCGACGCCGGCGACCTGGAGCAGCTGCTTGAACAGCTGGGGCGACTGCGGAAGGGCGTAGAAGCTGCCGCGGTGGACCCGGGACGGCACCAGGAAGTCGCGCGCTCCCTCCGGTGTCGACCGCGTCAGGATCGGCGTCTCGACCTCGATGAAGTCCATCTCGTCGAAGTACCGGCGGGCGGCGGCGACGACCCGGTGGCGGAGCACCAGATTGGCCATCATCTCCGGTCGCCGGAGGTCGAGGGTTCGGTGCTTCAGCCTGAGCTCCTCGGAGGCGTTGACGTCGTTGTCGACGACGAACGGCGGCGTCTCGGACTCGGCGAGCAGATCGAGCTCGGTCACCCGGACCTCGACCTCGCCGCTGGCGAGATCGGCGTTGGCCTGGCCCTCGGCGCGGGCCCGCACCACCCCCGTGATCCGGATGACGTCCTCGCCCGACAGCCGCTCGCCGGCCGCCACCATATCGTCTTCGAAGACCAGCTGGACCAGACCACTGCGATCCCTCAGATCGACGAAGATAAGGCCTCCGAGATCGCGCCGGCGACGGACCCAGCCGACGAGCTCGACTGCGTCACCGATCCGCTCGGCGGTCAAAGATGCGCACCACGGTCGTTGCCACGCTCGGGTCATGTTCGATCTCCGTTTCAGCTACGGCCGTCCGCAGCGACGATCTCGGCGACCCGCCGCGCGACATTCGCCAGCGGGACCTCCTCCTGGTCGCCCCGACCGAGATCCCGAACCACGGCGAGGCCGCGGTCGAGCTCGCTCTCGCCGACGATGACCGCGGCGGCCGCTGCCATCTTGGACGCCCACTTCAACGACGCCTTGAGCGAACGGCCGGTGACCTCGGTGTGGACCGAAACGCCGGACATCACGAGCTCGCGGGCGACGGCGAGCGCCGGCGCCACCGCCGCCTCACCGATCGGCAGCACCGCCGCGATCGGCCGCTCGAGGACCCGGTTTCTGAAGCCGTCGGGCAGCACGTCGATCAATCGGTCGGTGCCGATGGCGAAGCCGACGCCCGGCACCGCGGCGCCGCCGAGATCCGAGATCAGCCGGTCGTACCGGCCACCGCCGCAGATCACCGTGTCCTCGCCGAGCTCGGGCGAGATCACCTCGAACACGGTCCGCAGGTAGTAGTCGAGTCCGCGGACCAGACGCGGCGCCCGCCTGACTCGGATGTCGAGTTCCGCCAGACCGGCCTCGACCGCGTCGACGTGCGCCTTCGCCTCGTCGTTGGCGACCTCCGCCACCGGCGTCGTGTCCGCCACGAGCTGTCGACAGCGCGCCACCTTGCAGTCGAGAATCCGGAGTGGGTTCTCGTGCCAGCGCCGTTGGCAGTCGCCGCACAGCTCGTTCCGGTGTGGCGTGAGCTCGTCCTTGAGACCGCTGATGAAGCGCTCCCGATCCTCGGGATCGCCCAGGTTGTTGAGCACGATGGTCAGGTCGTCGAACCCGAGCTCGGCGAGAAACGTGTGCAGCGCCAGGATG
>JASFPU010000377.1:0-4073 GCA_050115855.1 Holophagae bacterium | reverse complement strand
TCGAAGCCGGGCGACCGCGACCGCCACGTCGTTGAACACGCAGAAGCCCATACCGGAGCTTCGCATCGCGTGGTGCAGCCCGCCGCCGAGGTTGATCGCGACGCCCCGGTTGCGCAGCGCGAGCCGTGTCGCCTGAATGGTGCCGCCGACCGCGAAGCGCTGCATGTCGACGACCTTCTCGAGCTCGTTGTCGGTCAGCGCAGCGCCGAAGATCCGTTCGACCACATCGTGTCGCTGCAGCGACTCGAGGTAGTCCGGGTCGTGCACCCTCAGCATGGCTCGCATCGCCGGTGCGCGCGCGATCGAAAGGTCGTCCGGCTCGAACAGCCCCTCTTCGGTCAGGAAGGCCAGGATTTTGGTCGCGCGGCGGGGATCGAGCGGTACCACGTCGAGCGTCTTCTCGTACGAGTCGTGGTAGACCGCGGCGATCCCGCTGCCGGACCATCGGCGGTGCATCCGACGCCACGCCCGGCACACCTCGTGGGCGGCTCGGGAGAGCGGGCCGCGGGCCCTGGTGCGGCGATCGGCAGTGGCGCCGCGCTCGGTCATGGAAGCAGTATATCGGTCGAACCGCGTCGTCTGGCGAATCCTGCGTTAGAGTTAGACGTCGGGAGGATCGTGCGCCACGAGTTCAACCACGCACTGGTGATCGGCGCGTCGTCGGGTATCGGTGAAGCCATCGCCCGCCGGCTTGCCGCCGACGGAGCCCGGGTCGGTCTGATCGCGCGTCGGCGCGCCGAGCTCGAACGCGTGGTCGACGACGTCAACCGACAGGCGAACGCAGAGCGGGCGCTCGCCCGAGTCCACGACGTCCGCGATACCGAGTCGGCGCCTGAGCTCCTCCAGACCACCGCTCGTGACCTGGGCGGTCTCGATCTGGTGGTCTACGCAGCCGGCGTCATGCACCGCGTCGCGTTCGACGAGTTCGACCCCGACCGGGAGATCGACATGCTTCGGGTGAATCTCGGCGGCGCCATGGCCTGGCTCGGCCCGGCCGCCGAGCGGTTCAGCCGGCTGCGGCGGGGCAGCATCGTCGGGATCGGCTCGGTGGCGGGTGACCGCGGCCGGACCGGCAACCCCGCCTACGGCGCCTCGAAGGCGGGTCTCCACACCTACCTCGAGGCGTTGCGCAACCGTGTCGCCCGGGACGGGGTCGGTGTGCTGACCGTCAAGCCGGGCTTCGTCGACACCGCCATGACCCGAGACCTCGACGGGCTGTTCTGGCTGATCTCAGCCGATCGTGCGGCCGAGATCATTCTGCGCCACGCCCGGCGGGGGTCGTCGTGCGTCTACGTCCCCGCCCGCTGGCGCGTGGTGATGGCCGTCATCAGGAGCATCCCATCGTTCGTCTTCCGACGGCTCAAGGTCTGACGGTGCTCCCCGGCGATCGGATCGCGTGGCTCGAGGGATGGGGCATGGCGGTCGGTGCCGCCGGCTACCTGGTGCAGCCGACCGACGCCACGTCGATCGGCGAGGTCTTCGACATGGCCCGCTCGTCGGGCGTGTCCGTCGTGCCGCGCGGCGCCGGGTGCAGCTATGGCGATGCCGCCCTGCTGCCGGAGGAGATCGTCCTCGATCTGACCGGGATGCGGCGGATCCTGTCGTGGGACCCGGCGAGCGGGGTGGTCGATGTCGAGCCGGGCGTCACGGTGGAGCAGCTCTGGCGGCACTGCCTGGGTGACGGTTGGTGGCCTCCGGTGGTCACCGGAACCATGAAGCCGACGGTCGGCGGCTGTCTGGCAATGAACGTCCACGGCAAGAACAACTGGTCCCGCGGCCCGCTTGGCGACCACTGTCTCGAGCTCGACCTGCTGACGCCGGACGGTGAGCTGCGCACGATCGACCGCGAGACCGATGCCGCTGTCTTCGCCGCGGTGATCGGCGGCCTCGGTCAGCTCGGCGTCATCGCTCGGGCGCGGCTCCAGCTCCACCCGGTCGACTCCGGACTGGTCGAGGCCATGGCGGTGGCCGCCCCGGACGTGGGCAGCCTGCTGCGGAAGCTCGACGATGCCAAGGACGCCTGGGAGCACGTCGTCGGCTGGGTCGACGCCTTTTCAGACGGCTCCGCGCTCGGTCGCGGTCTGCTCCACTTCGCGCGCCATCTCGACGCGGGTGACGACCCGGATCCGTCGAGGCACCTCGATCCCGAACAGCAGGACCTGCCGGAGCGACTCTTCGGTGTCATCCCGAAGAACGTGATGTGGCGCCTGCTGCGACCGTTCACCACGAACCCGGGGATGCGTGCGGTCAACTTCGCCAAGTACCTGCATGGATCGACGATCGCCGACGGTGCGGTTTACCGGCAGTCGCTGGCGGCGTTCTCCTTTCTGCTCGACTACATCCCCGACTGGAAGAAGAGCTACCTCCCCGGCGGCCTGATCCAACACCAGAGCTTCGTCCCGCTGGCGGACGCCGAGCGGGTCTTCGCGCGGC
This sequence comes from Holophagae bacterium, assembly GCA_050115855.1. Taxonomy (GTDB): domain Bacteria; phylum Acidobacteriota; class Thermoanaerobaculia; order Thermoanaerobaculales; family Sulfomarinibacteraceae; genus JAHECW01. The sequence goes on along the minus strand of JASFPU010000377.1, from coordinate 1,640 downwards.
AGCTCGAGCTGTGCCGCCGACGCGGGATGCCGTCCTATCTCGGTGTCGTCAAGCGGCATCGGCCCGACGGCTTCCTGCTCAGCCACGCGGTGGACGGGTTCTCGCTCGCGCTCGATTTTCCGGTGATCCCGTCCCGCCGGAACGAGCTGTGGCGCCTGATCCGGGAGCTCGCGGAGCCCGTCGTCGAGGCCGGTGGACGGTTCTACGCGGCCAAGGATGCAGCTCTGCCCGGCGAGCTGTACCGTGCCTCCTTCACCGGCGGCGAGGTCGGGCGATTTGCCGAGCTCAAGGCCCGGCTCGATCCGGACCGGGTCCTGTCGTCCGCGCTCGCCGAGCGCCTGTTGGCGGTGTGAGGTGAGGATCCCACACGTCTCGGTTGTGACGATCGCGCTCGTGCTCGTGACCGCCGCTCCGAGCCGGGCATCGGACGCCGAGCGGCTCCACTATCACGCCGTCACCCGCGACGGGGCACCGGTGTCGTCTCGAGCGGCCGACGAGCCGGTCAATCCGGCATCGGTGGTCAAGGTCGGCACCAGCCTGTGGGCGCTCGGCCGGCTCGGCGCCGCGCACCGGTACGAGACCGTGTTCGGCGTTGTCGGCGACTGGAATCGCGCGACCGGTGTACTGGACGGCGATCTCGTGGTCGTCGGCGGCGCGGACCCCGACTTTCAGTGGGAGAACGCGTTCCTCGTCGCGCGCGCGCTCAACCGAGCCGGACTCCGGACGGTGCGCGGCCGGGTCGTCGTGCGCGGGACCTTCTGGAACGGCTGGGAGCACGGCGTCGAACAACGCGCGACCGAACCGGTCGAGCGTAACCTGCTGATGGGCAGACGTTTGATCGACGCGTTCGATTCACGGCGATGGACTACCTCGCACGAGCACACCTGGCAGGCGATGTGCCGACGCCGCGGTGTGGCGAGCGGGATCCGACCGCGCGTCGAGGTCACCGGCGGCGCCGCCGAGGGCGGTACGGGAGAGATCACGCCGGTCGTCGTCCACCAGTCGAACCCGCTTCCCGACATTCTGCGTCGATTCAACGTCTACTCGAACAACGACATCGTCCGGATCGCCGAGCCCCTCGGCGGCGCCGGCGGTCTCGCCGCCTACCTCCGCGTCCGGCTCGCGCCGGACGCCGCCGGCATCGAGCTCGCCACCGCGTCGGGCGAGCGGCGCAATCGGATGACGGTGCGGCAGATGGTCACCCTCGTCGACGAGCTCCGCGACGAAGCGGGGGAGCACGGCCTCGGGCTGGCCCAGCTGCTGCCGCTCATCGGGTGCGACGACGGTGCAACGCGACGGATGTTCCCGGCTCTCGCCGCGCCGCCGTTCCGCGGCGCGGTGGTCTGCAAGACGGGGACGCTGACCCACACCGACGGGGGCGTCGCGGTGTTTGCGGGGACGTTCACCGGCGCCGATGGTGTCGGAGTGACGTTCGCGGTCGCCGCGCCGCGCGCCGGAGGCCGGCTCCAGCACTGGCGCCAGCTCGAGCAGCGGTGGGTCCTGTCCCTGATCGATGCCCGCGGCGGGGCGGTCACCACCCCCTGCACCACCCCGCTCCCCTTCTCCGACACTCACGTCATCGTCGACGTCGTCGACCTCCACGATTCAGCCGTCAGCGATCAGCCGTGAGCGATCAGCTC
>JASFPU010000376.1:0-4074 GCA_050115855.1 Holophagae bacterium | reverse complement strand
AGCTGAGTTCACTCAATAGCTGCAATATCAACCGACACAAAACGCTCTCGGTTGCCACCGTGCGAACTCGTGGATTGCCGAGCTTGTCGATTCTTCGTTCTCGATCCATCGAACCGCCATTCGAAAGGCGTTGTGGCCAATCCCGCGAGAAAACCGAGTTCCTCTCGATCTTTGAAGTCACGCCAGTCGAAAAACTCCATCACGAAGAGCCAAGGACTGTTCGACCCGATCGCGTTTGACAATCCGGCCGCGTGAACCCATCTTGTCCGCAAGACAACCGCGCGACAGTGGTTATGGCCGACGGCGGATTTCCGGTATCTGGGGACTTTGTCTCCATTTCGGGCGCACCGATGGTGCGCTCGTTCGGTGCGTCGTGTGCCTGGGCGACGCGTGGAAAGGCTGAGCGGACGAAAGTGAGGATGATCATGAAGAAGACAGCGTGTGTCGCGATCGCCGCGGTGCTGGCCTTGGCGGCCGGTACGGCAGTCGGCCAGGAATGCGGGCCGCTGAACATCACGTTCAAGCCGGATGCGCCGAGCATCTTCCCGGGCGATCTGCTGTACGACACCTACGTACCAATGGTTGCCGCGTACTTCGGCGTGCCGCTCGCCGACTTCGAGTGGTGCTGGACGCAGCGGGTCGTCGGGACCATCCAGGGCACCTGGGTGTCGTGCGGCGGCAACAACATCGCGATCTACGGCCCGTTCGGTCTACCGAACGAACCGGACCTCTACGTCAACCCCGGAATCATGATCTCGAGGAAGGGCGACATTTTCACTCTGTCGTACGGCCTCTCGAGGTATGAGGGGGTCGATTGGGTCGCGTTCGGCGGGATCACCTGGTACGGCGACGGGACCGGGATGTACGCCGGTGCGAACGGCTACAGCACCGACAGCCCGAAGCACTACCCGCCGACCTTCTGGATCGTCTCCAAGGGGTTCCTCTGCCTCATGGAGTGACCTCAAGGACCACGAGATTGTCGTCTGACACGACGACACGACGGTGAAGCACCCTGCCAGGCTCGGGCGCTTTACCGTCGTTTTCATCGACGGAACCGGTGCGAACCGGCGTCCGTGCGAGAATCACCCGATGAGCCTGCCCGCCACCCGCGCCGACGCCATCGAGCTCGTGGCCGCCGACCCGCTCGCCGAGCTCGGCGAACGCTTCGCCCTGCCCGAGGGCGTGGTCTACCTGGACGGCAACTCGCTCGGCCCGCCCCTGACCGGCACCGGGGAGCGCCTCAAGCGAGCGGTCGACGCCGAGTGGGGCGGCGAGCTGGTCCGGGCCTGGAACAGCCGCGACTGGATCGGGCTCGCGGCCCGGGCGGCGGCGCGCATTGCCCGGTTGATCGGCGCCGACGGCGATGAGGTCGCGGTCGCTGACTCGACCTCGGTCAACGTCTTCAAGCTCGTAGCCGCAGCGTTGGCCCTGCGTCCGGACCGGACGGTCATCCTGTCCGAGGAGGAGAACTTCCCGACCGACCTGTACATGGCGCAGGGGCTGGCGCAGCTGCTCGGCGAGAGGGCGCACCTCGAGGTGGTCCCGCGCAGCCGGCTCGGGGACGCGCTCGACGAGCGGGTCGCGGTCCTCATGCTGACCCACGTCGATTTCCGCAGCGGCGAGCTGCACGACATGCACCGGCTCACCGAGGCCGCCCACGAGGCGGGAGCGCTCATGCTGTGGGACCTCGCCCACTCCGCCGGCGCCGTGCCGGTCGACCTCGCGGGGTGCTCGGCCGACCTCGCCGTGGGGTGCGGCTATAAGTACCTGAACGGCGGTCCCGGCGCGCCGGCCTTCGCCTACGTCGCCCGGCGTCACCACGACGGGCTCCGGACGCCGCTGGCAGGGTGGATGGGTCACCGTGACCCGTTCGCCTTCACCACCGGCTACGAGGCGGCGCCGGCAAGCGCTCAGCTGCAGGTCGGGACCCCGCCGATTCTGTCGCTGATCGCTCTCGACGAGGCGCTGACGCTGTTCGAGTCGGTGGACGTGCACGCTCTGCGCCGGAAGTCCATCGCTCTGAGCGAGCTCTTCATCGCCCTGGTGGAGGACCGGCTGTCCGGTCACGGGCTTCGTCTGGCCTCGCCGCGGGATCCGGCGCGGCGCGGGTCGCAGGTCGCCCTGTCCCACCCCGAGGGCTTCGCCATCATGCAGGCGTTGATCGACCGGGAAATCATCGGCGACTTCCGCGCCCCCGACCTCCTGCGTTTCGGCTTCGCGCCCGCCTACACACGCTTCGTCGACGTCTGGGACGCGGTCGCGGCACTGGAGGAGATCATGACCGACCGCACCTGGGACCGGCCGGAGTTTCGAGTCCGCTCACGGGTCACCTGATGCACTGGGGCCTGGTCTTCGCTTCCGTATCGAGCGTCATCGCGGTGTGTGCGATCCCCGACCCCCCGCCGTTGATGACCTTCGACGAGGTCGTCGCGCTGCCCCGCCCCGAACCCGGCCACCACATCACCTACGGCCCCGGCGAGCTCACCTTCGGCGAGCTGCGCGTGCCCGACAGCGATGGCCCGTTTCCCGTCGTCATGGTGATCCACGGCGGCTGCTGGCTGGCCGAGTACGACCTCGAGTACATGTCCGTCCTGGCGGATCGGCTGGCCGGCGCCGGGATCGCGACCTGGAGCATCGAGTACCGGCGGGTTGGCGATGCCGGCGGCGGCTGGCCGGGCACTTTTGTCGACGTCGCGGCCGCCGCCGACGCCCTCCGCACCATCGCGCAGAACCACCCACTGGACCTGCAACGCGCTGCGGTCCTCGGCCACTCGGCCGGCGGCCACCTGGCACTGTGGCTCGCGGCCCGGCCCGGGCTCGATCCCGACGATCCGCTGCGCGGCGCAGATCCTCTGCACTTTCGAGGCGCCGTGTCGCTCGCCGGCATCCCCGACCTCGCCGACTACTCGTCGCGCACGGGCTGCGGATCGGCCGTCCCCGGTCTGCTCGGCGGCGAGCCGACGGAGCACCCCGACCGCCTACCGCGGACCTCGCCCATCGCCATGCCCGCGTCCGGGATCCGCGAGCTGCTGGTTTACGGCGGCCGCGATCCCATCGTGCCGCCGTCGCAGGCCGAACGCTACGCCGCGCACCGGTCCGGCGGAGACGTCCAGCTGATCGGACTCCCCTGCGCCGGTCACTTCGAGCTCGTCGATCCGAGCCACGACAGCTGGACGGAAATTCACCGCGCCGTGCTGCTGGCACTCGACATCGAGGACGGACCGAAGCCGGAGCGAGGCGGCCCGGAGACCTCAGTCCATGCCGATTGAGAACATCCTCCCGAGGTCGTGCTTCGAGTAGGTGCGGAAGGCGATCAGGGTCTCGGAGGAGATCATGCCCTCGATCTTCAGCATCTCGTCGGTCACCAGGGAGGCGATGCCGTCGTCGTCGGAAACCCGCAGGATGGCCACGAGGTCGTACTGGCCGGCCACCGAGTACACCTCGGAGACGCCCTTCAGCTCCAACAGGGTCTGAGCGACGTCGTTGATTCTCTCGTTACGGATCTTCATCAACACGATTGCATTGATCATGGCCCCCGGCCTCCTCCGACCCATTCTACCCGGCAGCTCTGCGTCAAGCAGCGATGTGGGCGATTCACCGATTCAGCACGGGCGGAGCTGGTTTCACGGCACGGAACGGACCCGGGCCCATCCTCTGCTCCGACGGGCCGTAGTCTCTCGAGCAGCGGTTGACCGGGGCCTCAGACCAGCGTCGTGACCGCGCCGATCTCGAACCCTTCCATGTGCGCGTACTCGTTGATCTCCGGAAACTTGTCGAGAATTCGCTTGAGCAACCGCTCCTTGTGCAGCAGATAGGCGCGAGACTCCGTACCGTGGTCGTGCCGGACTTCGATTCGCAGCTCCCCGAGGCGGTTGCGAACCACCCGCAGGAGCAGCGAAGCCTCTTGGTCGGTCAGTTTCAGCTGCATCTCGACCTCCCGGCCGCAGCATCGACGCCTCCGCACCGCTGCAGCCTCTACCGACAATATGGGTCCGCAATCGACCGAGGTCGAGACTCAGAATAAAAAATCAGCTCGATCGCACGCGTTGACGGTCGCGAGCTCTCGGGCGATGG
>JASFPU010000375.1:0-4084 GCA_050115855.1 Holophagae bacterium | reverse complement strand
TGAGAACGACGGAGGACTCCGGCGCCACGACGACCAGGCTCGACGAGCTGTGGACCTCGCGTGGGGCCGTGGTCATGGGCATCGTCAACGCGACCCCCGACTCGTTCTCCGACGGCGGCCGCTTCGCCACTGCCGATGAGGCGGTCGCCGAGGGCGAGCGCCAGCTCGCCGCCGGTGCGGCGATCATCGATGTCGGCGGCGAGTCGAGCCGGCCCGGCGCCGGCGAGGTGACCGCCGACGAGGAGCGGCGCCGGGTGCTGCCGGTCATCGCCGGGTTGCGCCGCCGGCAGCCCAGGGCCATTCTGTCCGTCGACACCACCAAGGTCGAGGTCGCCGAGGCCGCCTTCGACGCCGGCGCCGATCTCGTCAACGACGTCAGCGCCGGCTCGGCAGCCGGCATGCTCGAGCTGGTCGCCGGGCGCGCGGCCGGGATCGTGCTGATGCACCGCCGGGGCACACCGACGACCATGCAGAACGACACCCGGTACGACGACGTGGTGGCCGAGGTGCACGCCTTCCTGCGCGAGCGGGCGACGGCCGCCGCCAGGGCCGGTATCGCGCCCGATCGGATCTGGCTCGATCCCGGGATCGGCTTCGGCAAGGACGATGACGGCAACCTGGCGCTGCTCGCGGCGTTGCCGGCGCTCGCGACGATCGGCCACCCGGTGGTCGTCGGTCCCTCCCGCAAGGCGTTCATCGGTCGACTGACCGGAGCCGCGGTCGACGATCGGCTGGGCGGGACGCTCGCCGCACTGATCCCGGCGGTCGGTCTCCAAAGGGTCGCGGTCCGGGTCCACGACGTCGGCCCCGCCGTGCAGTTCCTCACCCTCGCCGGTCGACTCTCGGGCGTGGCGGCATGAGCTGGCTGCTGCACCTGCTGCGCGAGTTCAACACGCTGAGCGTGAGCCTGACCGACGTCATCGACGTGCTGCTCGTGACGCTGCTGCTCTACGCCCTGCTCGTGCTGCTCCGAGGCACCCGCGCGATGCAGATGCTGTGGGGCATCCTGATCATCGCCGGCCTGTACTTCTTCTCGCACGCGGCCGATCTGATCACCCTGTCGACCATCCTCAGCTACCTCCTCGCCTTCCTGCCGATCGCGATCATCGTCCTGTTCCAGCGCGAGATCCGGAGCATGCTCGCCGCCTTCGGCTCGAAGACGTTGCTGCGCTGGCGCACCGGCACCGATGAGGGCTCGGCGCCGCTCAACGAGCTCGCCCTCGCGGTTCAGGCGTTGGCCTCGAAGCGGATCGGCGCGCTGATCGCCATCGAGCGGCGCGACGCGCTGACCGCCTGGGCCGACACCGGGATTCCACTCGAGGCGCGCTTCTCCTACGACCTGATGCTCAACATCTTCATCCCCGGAACGCCGCTGCACGACGGCGCCGTCGTCATGCGCGGCAACCGCATCGTCGCCGCGTCGTGCTTCCTGCCGCTCACCACGCGGCACCGGCTGTCGAGCGAGCTCGGCACCCGACACCGGGCCGCCATCGGGCTGACCGAGGAGACCGACGCCCTCGTCATCGTGGTCTCCGAGGAGACCGGGACCATCTCGCTCGCCGTCGAGGAGCAGCTGCTGCGGCCGCTCGACGAGACCACGCTGAGAAACGCACTCGCCGAGTACGCCTTCGAGCTCGGCATGCAGGACAACGGAAAGACTTGATGCTCCGCCCCCAGCACCCCCTGCACTTCATGATCGCTCTCGTCACGGCGATCCTGCTCTGGTACGGCCTCGCCGGCCAACGCGACCAGAACATCTCGGTGCGCGGCGTCAAGGCGGCCCTGACGCTGGTCAACATGCCGCGCAACCTCGTGCTCATGTCGAGCGTCCCGGACACCATCTCGCTCCAGCTGCGCGGACCGTTGACCCAGAGCCTGGACGTCGCGTCGGGTCTCGAGGTCTACCTCGACCTCGCCGACGCCCGGCCCGGCACCAGCTCGTACCCCATCGACGCCGCGTCCATCCCGCTGCCCGAGAACGTCGAGGTGGTGAGCATCGACCCGGCCTCCATCACGCTCGAGCTCGAGCAGCTCATCACCGCCAACGTCGCCCTGCAGCCGGTCATCGAGGGCGTCCCGGCACCCGGCTTCGTGATCACCGAGATTCGGATCACGCCGCCACAGGTCAACGTCCAGGGGCCCGATGGGCTGGTCAGTCAGCTCGACGTGGTCGAGACCAGCCCGGTGTCGGTCGAGGGCGCCGCGGGTCCGATCGAGGCGACGGTCGTGCCACGCTTCGACGATCCGCTGCTGCGCTCCTTGACCGTTGTCCCGCTCGTCGTCACGGTCACCGTGGTGCCGATGGAGGGCACCCCGACACCGACCCCGAAGGCCCGGTGACACCGTGACGACCCGCCTCTTCGGCACCGACGGCATCCGCGGCCGCGCCCTCGAGTGGCCGCTCGACGAGGACACGGTGTCGCGGCTCGGCGCGGCGCTCGCCGACGAGCTTCGAACCGCCGGACACCACCCGTGCATCCTGCTTGCCGGCGACACCCGCGCCTCGACCGAGACCCTCGCCCGGTGGCTGTCGGGCAGCTTCCGCGCGACCGGCGGCGACGTGACCTGGGCCGGCGTGCTGCCGACCCCGGCCGTCTCCCGGTTGCTGCGCGACCGGGAGTGCGCGGCCGGCGTGGTGATCTCTGCGTCGCACAACCCGGCCGATGACAACGGCATCAAGGTGCTCGGGCCCGGCGGCGAGAAGATCGACGACGCCGTCGAACGCCGGCTCGAAGCGCGGCTCGAGGGGACGCGGCCGACACCGGGCCCCGGCCTGCCGCCGGCTGAGGTGAGCCTGGCCGAGCACTACCTCGAGCTGCTGGTCGACACCCACACCGTGGCGCGGCCGCTGGACGGCCTCCACGTCGTCATCGACTGCGCCAACGGCGCAGCGTCGTCGATCGGGCCGGCGTTCTTCGACCGCCTGGGCGCCCGGGTCACCGAGATGGCGACCCGGCCGGACGGCACCAACATCAACCGCGACAGCGGCGCCACCGCTCCCGCCTCGCTGGTCCGGCGGGTGCGGTCGGAGTCGGCCGACGCCGGGCTCGCGCTCGACGGCGACGCCGACCGCGCCATTCTGGTCGACGAGCGCGGCCGGGTGCTCGACGGCGACGACATCCTGCTCGCCTGGGCGCGCCACCTCGACGCCGACGGCCACCTGCCCGGCCACCGGATCGTGGCGACTGTCATGAGCAACTTCGGGCTCGAACGATCGCTGGCGCGGGACGGCATGACCATGCTGCGGTGCCCGGTCGGCGACCGCTCGGTGTGGCTCGCGATGACGGAGCACGGCATCGTGCTCGGCGGCGAGCAGTCGGGCCACGTCATCTGCTCGCACCACTCGGTGTCCGGCGACGGGCTGCTGACCGGCTCGCACGTCCTCGCGATCGCCGCCGCGCAGGGGTGCCCGGTGTCCGAGCTGTCCGACCTGGTCCGCATGCCGCAGCTGCTGGTCAACGTCCCGGTCGCCGAGCGCCGTCCGTTCGACGAGCTGCCGACAGTGGTCGCCGAGCTGGCCGAGGTCGAGGCGGCGCTCGCCGGGCGCGGCCGGGTGCTGCTGCGGTACTCCGGCACCGAGCCGCTGGCGCGCGTCATGGTCGAGGGCGAGGACGGCCACGAGATCGAGCGCTTTGCCGCCCGGCTCGTCGACGCCGTCCAGCGCGACCTCGGGTAGATCGGCGAGGGCTCTACCGCGTCGATCCCCGCGACGGGCGCGCTCCCGGCGGACCTGCCACTGATCATTGCGGAGGGCACGTCGAGGCGGACGTGCCATCTTCACACTTTTCTCGCCCTGCACTCGCCGCCTCTCCGCGCATTCGGAAAAGTGTGAAGGTGGCAATCGCCGAGCCCAGCCCTCGAACTCCGGGGCGCGCTCCGGCCGGCAGGAAGGCCGTTCTCGTAGAAACCACTCGCACCTGGTCGACGGCGTTTCCAAACCTGGCGCGAGAGCGCACAGACGTGGTTCAATGGCGGCGATGGAACAGAACGGACGGCGGTTCTTCTGGTGCGTGGTGCTGGCGACGACGGTGCTGCACGTGGTGATCGCCGTGGCGACGCCGGTGTCCGGCGACGAGGCCTACTA
>JASFPU010000374.1:0-4087 GCA_050115855.1 Holophagae bacterium | reverse complement strand
GTGCGGTCGTAGCGATTCTTCGCCTCGCCGCGCACCTCCCGCCAGTAGGCGAGCGCGTTGTCGAAGGACCAGCTCTCCCGCTGCTCGCGCCAGACGCCGAGGAACCGCTGCAGCCGGTTGGGGGCTCCCGGCATCGCCGTCGCGGCCTCGAAGTACCGGATCGCCTGGGCCTTGTCGCGGTACCGGATGTACATGTCCCAGCCGGCAGCCTCGGCGATCTCGTGGTTGTCCGGCATGTTTCGCAGCGCCTTGTCGTACAGGCGGATCACCGCCGCCTTGTTCTTGGCTTCCTCGGTGACCGGCAGCTGCATGATGAGCGCGCCGATTCGGTAGGCGTCGTCGTACCGCGGGTCGAGGTCGGTGATCAGGTTGAAGATCGGCTCGAGGTACAGGAAACGATCGCGCGGTTGATACTGCGCGTAGTACTGGATCGACCACAGGTAGAGCAGGTCGGCCACCAGCCCCGGGTTGCCGAGGCTCGCCAACCGGAGCATCTCCGGGCTCGGCAGGTAGAGCAGGCGGCGGCCGAGCGGGTCCTGTCGGTCGACCCCCTGCATCGCCCTCTCGGAGGCGACCGCACCGGCCAGCAGGCCGGCGACAACCAGCAGCGCGACCGCGCGGCGTCTCACTTGAGATCTCTCCGCTCGAACCGGAGGCACGCGAGGAAGAGGACGAGCGCGGTGAAGAGCACGCCGTACAGCAACGCCCAGAGCACGGCGGTGACCGGGATCGGCAGCCCGTGGACGACCTCGGTCTTGAAGTTGAAGCGCTCGAGGTTGGGCACCAGGTAGTAGAGCACCGTCACCACGGCGCGTCCGATCGACCCTGGCAGGTGGCGCGTCAGCAGCCACAGATCTGCGGACACGTGCCCGACGACGAAGACCGCGAGGGTGAACACCGAGCCGAGCATCGGTCGGGTCAGAACCGCGAACAGGGTGGCGAAGGCGACGAGAAGCGCCATCTCGACCCCGATCATGCCGGTTGCCAGCATCAACCGCGGGTCGAAACCGCCGCCGTAGGCCCAGACGAAAAGCAGCAGCATGGCCGTCATCAGCGCGAGGTTGACGAGCACCGTCGCCAGCAGCCCGGCGTACTTGCCGAGCAGGAACTGCCAGCGCCTGACCGGCTTGGCGAGGATGAAGTACGCGGTCCGGCTGTCGATCTCGCGGCTGATCAGCAGCACGCTCATCATGACCGCGATCAGCATGGTGAAGAACTGGATGCCGCCGAGGCCCATGTCCTTGAGGATCTTCGACTGATCGCCGACGGTGAGCATGCCGAACAGCTTCGAGCTCGCCAACAGGAGCGTCGCAAAGCCGAGAAACAGGTAGAGCACGCGGTCGCGCACGGCCTCGCGGAACGTGTTGGCGGCAATCACCCGGATCACGCCCATCACGATGCCCCTTCTTCGTACTGACGCACGAGCAGATCCTCGAGCGTGCTGCGCACCGGCGTCAGGCCGACCAGCCGGGCATCGTTGTCGACAAGCTCGCGGATCAGTGCCTCTCGATGGTCCGCCTCGACACGGACCCAGACCGCATCGCTGCCCCGGTGGACGGCGGTGAGCGGGGTCGCGAGCGAGGCCGGGTCACACCCAGTGAAGGTCAGCTCGTAACACTCGACCTCTCGCGCGAGCAGGTCGTGAACTGCGCCGACACCGCGAACCCGGCCGTCGATGACCGTCGCCACGCGATCGCAGACGGTTTCCACGTCCGGGATGATGTGGCTCGAAAAGAACACCGTCACACCGCGGTCGCGCTGGTCGAGGATGATGTCGCGGACGTCCCGTCGGCCGATCGGGTCGAGGCCGCTCATCGGCTCGTCGAGGATCAGCAACCGAGGTCCGCCGAGCAACGCCTGGGCCAGCGCGACCCGCTGCAACATGCCCTTGGAGAAGGTGACCAGCTTCTGATCCGCGGCGCCGGTCATCGACACCCGCGCGAGCACCGCGGTGACCCGATCGTCGATCTCGCCGCCGTCGACCGCCAGCAGCTCGGCCGAGAAGCGGAGGTACTCTCGACCGCTCAGGTGGGGGTAGAGGTAGGGTTGCTCGGCCATGAAGCCGATCATCCGCTTGGCCGCCATGGTGTCGTGACGGTGCCCGCCGACGGTGATGTCGCCCGCGTCCGGGATGACGAGCCCGGTGATCGCCTTGATGGTGGTGGTTTTCCCGGCGCCGTTGGGACCGAGAAAGCCGAAGATCTCGCCGCGCTCGACCTCGAGGCTGAGCCCCTTCAGAACCTCGACATCGCGCTCGAACAACCCCGGGTGGAAGGTCTTGCGCAGCTCGCGGACTCGAAGCTGAACCTCGGACATGCGTTCTCCCTCGCGGGCGGGGCGGCTCGTCGACGCCCTCCGAACGCGAGTATAGCCGACGGTCAAGGTCCCCCGTATCACACTCCGCCGGGCCGTCCCGTGGCATACTGGTTGACTGAAAAGGAGGGCTGCACATGTCCGAGCTGTCCCCACTCGACATCCTCGGCAAGAAGTTCCCGATCAAGCTGCGCGGCTATCCGCCCAACGAGGTGCACGAGTACCTGACCGAGATCGCCGGCACGCTCGAAGCACTGGTTCGCGACCGCGGTGGGCTGCGACAGCAGGTCCACCAGCTCGAGTCCGAGCTCGCCTCGTTTCGACAACGTGAGGCGGCGCTTCAAGAAGCGCTGGTCGCGGCCCAGCGGTCGGCCGAGGCGACCGTCGAGGCGGCTCGGGACGAGGGCCAGCGCATCATCGAGGACGGCCACGGCCTGGCCGACCGTCTGGTCACGGAGGCCAACGAGCGCGCCCGCAAGATCGACGGGGTGATCCAGCAGCTGCGCGAACGTCGTCGCGAGACCCGATCCGAGCTGGTGCGCTTGGTCGAGCTGCTTCAGGGCCTCATCGACGACGACCGCGCTCGCGAGCAGGAGGAGCGCACGACGCCACAGATCGCGCTGCTCGCGCGCAGCAAGGACGCGACCGGCGAGGGCGGCGCGTGAGCCTGCTGGTCCGCGGTGCGAGCCGGGTCGCCACCCCGAGAGGGACGACCGCACGTCGCGGATCCGAGCTCGGCGTGCTCCACGTCGTCGACGGCGCCGTGGTCCGGTGCGACGACGCAGCCATCGCCTTCGTCGGCCCGGCTGCCGAGCACGACCGCCGATTCCCGCCCGCCGAGCGTGAGCTGGACGCCGCCGGCGGCTGCGTCATCCCCGGCTTCGTCGACCCGCACACCCACCCGGTGTGGGCCGGCTCGCGCGAGGCGGAGTTCAACCGGCGACTCGCCGGCGAGTCGTACATGGAGATCGCGCGATCCGGCGGTGGCATCAACGCCACCGTGGCGGCCACCCGGGCGGCGAGCTTCGACGAGCTGCTCGCCGGAACGATGCGCCGTCTCGACACCTTTCTCGTCCACGGCACGACCACGCTCGAAGCCAAGTCGGGCTACGGACTGGATCTTCAGACCGAGACCCGCATGCTCGAGGTGATCGCCGCCGCCCATCGCACCCATCCCGTCGATCTTCACCCGACGTGCCTCGCCGCCCACGAGGTGCCGCCCGAGCACCGCGACGACCCCGAGCGTTGGATCGCCCGGCTGGTTGACGAGATCCACCCGAGCATTGCCCGCCGCGGGCTGGCCGAGGCGGTTGATGTGTTCTGCGAGGAGGGCGTCTTCGATCTCGATCAGACCCGCCGGCTGCTCGCCGACGCCGACGAGCTCGGCTGGCGGATCCACCTGCACGCGGACGAGCTGACGCCGCTCGGCGGCGCCGAGCTCGCGGTCGAGCTCGGGGCGCTGTCGGCGGACCATCTCATGTGCGTCACCGACGACGGGATCGAGGCGCTCGCCGGTTCGGACACGATCGCGGTGCTCCTCCCCGGCACGTCCTTCTTCCTGCGCACGGGCTTCGCTCCCGCACGACGGCTGGTCGAGGCCGGCTGCGCGGTCGCCTTGGCGACCGACTGCAACCCGGGCTCGTCGCCCACCGAATCGATGCCCGCCATTCTCGCGCTGGCGACGCTCGACATGGGGCTCACCGTCGAGGAGGCGCTGACCGCCGCCACCCTCAACGCCGCCGCCGCCGTTGGCCGGGCGGCCGAGGTCGGTTCG
>JASFPU010000373.1:0-4087 GCA_050115855.1 Holophagae bacterium | reverse complement strand
AGGAGAACCTGGACGCCAAGACCGCCAGGATCGGCGATCTCATCGAGGGCACCATCGTCGCCGTTCACGGCGACGTCGCCCTGGTCGACATCGCCGGCAAATCCGAAGCGGTGCTGCCGCGCGACGAGCTCGAGGACCTCGGCACCGGCGATCCGGTCGAGGTCGTCGTCACGTCGGTCGGCGAAGAGGTGCGCGTGTCGCGCCGGATGGCGGTCGAGTTCCAGCTCAAGGACAAGCTCGCCGAAGCCGTCGAGTCGGGCGAGCCGGTGGAGGGCAAGGTCGTCGGCCGTCGCAAGGGCGGTTTCGACATCACGATCGCCGGGGTCCGCGGCTTCTGCCCGATGTCCCAGATCAGCGACACCCGTGGCGAGGATCTCGACAGCCACCTCGGCCAGACCTACCCGTTCAAGGTGCTCGAGTTCGATCCCGAGCAGCGCAAGCTGGTCGTGTCCCGGGCCGCCCTGCTCCGCGAAGAGAAGGAGCGGCTGCGCGAGCAGGCGTGGGAGAATCTCGAGGTCGGCGCGGTGGTCGAGGGGACGGTGGGCTCGCTGACCGACTTCGGTGCCTTCGTCGATCTCGGTGGCGTCGACGGTCTGGTGCACGTGACCGAGATCGCCCACCATCGGGTCAACCGCCCGTCCGACGTGTTGACCGTCGGTCAGCGGGTCGAGGTCAAGGTCCTCGATCTCGACCGCGGCAAGGACCGCATCTCGCTGAGTATCAAGCAGCTGCAGAAGAACCCGTGGGACGAGGTCGAGGAGCGCTTCCCGGTTCGCGGCGCGTTCAGCGGCACTGTCGTCAGAACCACGGACTTCGGCGTCTTCGTCGAGCTCGAGCCGGGGCTCGACGGCCTGATCCACGTCAGCCAGCTGCAGCCTGGTGTCGAGCTCGACTCCTCCGAGGTTGCGGTCGGATCGACGGTGCAGGGCTGGATCCGGGACGTCGACGTCGAGAACCACCGGATCGGCCTCACCATGCGCCGGTTGCCGGATCGCGATCCTTGGGAGCGCATCGAGATGCGGTACCAGGAAGGACAGGTGGTCGAGGGGACGGTGGAGAACGGTGCCGATTTCGGCGTCTTCGTCGAGCTCGAGCCGGGTCTGAGCGGCCTGATCCCGATCTCCGAGCTCGATGTCGAGCGCGGCACCGATCCCCGCACGGTGTTCCAGCCCGGCGAACCGGTCAAGGTCAAGGTGATGTCGCTCGACCCCGGGCGGCAACGCATCAGCCTGTCGGTGCGCGCGTACAAGCGCGATCAGGAACGTCTCGAGTACACCGAGCACATGGACAAGGGCAGCTCCGAACCGACCGTGACCGGATTCGGCGCCCAGCTCCAGGCCGCGCTCAAGGGCAAGAAGTAACCGTCGTTTCGTCGAAACGAAGAGACCGCCCGGATAGGGCGGTCGAGCCGTGTCGTTTTGGAGGCGACGCCCGGACTCGAACCGGGGATAAGGGCTTTGCAGGCCCCTGCCTTACCACTTGGCCACGTCGCCGTGGGAACGTCATTCTATGCCACGGTCCATCGAGGGTCAAGAATGCTGTGTGCGCTAGCATGGACCTACCCATGAACCTGCTCCGCGAAGACCGCAAGCTCAGATGCTCCCTGCTCGGCGAGACATCGGAGATCGAGGAGTCCGTGTTCGAGAATCCGGCGAAGATCATCCGCCGTTTCGACCGGGTTCGCCGCATGAACGGGTTGCTCGACGAGCCGCTGCACGAGGACTGGAGGAGATGATGTCAGAGACTTCGGGAGCGTCGGGCGCTGAGGGGTCATCGGCCGGGGCGGGCAACGGAGGCCGGGAGCGCGAGACGATCTGCACGTGGACGGCCCGCAGGATGCGGCCGGCCGTCGTGCTCGGTGTGGTCGGCGTCTTCGCCGCCTTCATGTTAACCGCACACGTGGTTTTCCACTCGAGAGCAGCCGTTGTCGCACTGGCCGGGGCGGCAGTCGCTGCGCTCGTACCGTTGGTGCCGGCGGTGCTCGCCCGGCTCGAGTACCGGCTCACGGACGCGGTGCTCGAGCGCCGTCCGGCCACCTCGGATGCCTCGAAGCCCTTCACCAGGCTCTTTGATGCCGCTGACCTGAGCCACGTCGTGGTCACGCAGCACGGCTTCAAGTTCTACCTTTCGGTGGCTACGGAGAACCCACTCCTCGCCTTGTGGCGAAAGCACATCTCCGATGCCTACTCCGGCGAGGTCCACGTCGAGGCGGCGGATCGGCGACGGGTCCACGCCGCCCTCTCCGAGCTCGGAATCACCGTCCTCTGACCCTCCGGCCGGGGCAATGAAAAACGCCGGCGCTCGGCCGGCGTTGGTGGTGGATGTTGGAGCGGGAGACGGGATTTGAACCCGCGACGTCAACCTTGGCAAGGTTGCACTCTACCACTGAGTTACTCCCGCTCAGTGCCCCTTTTCGGGGAGCCGGAATGTAGCAATCCGCAGGGCCGCTGTCAACCTGCCGCGATGGCCCTGTCCTTCGCGAGCTCGACTCCAAACTCTGAACTCTGAACTCTGAACTCTGAACTCCTACTCATCCGCCTTCGTCTTGAAGTCCTTGCCGATCCAGCCCTTGGCGCTGAACAGGATAATCGTCGACAGCATGGCGATGCACGCCGAGATTAACCACAGGGTCTCGGGGTTCTTGGTGCCCTCGGCGGGAACGTACCTTGCGAGCAGGGTTCCCGAGTACAGCGGGACGAGGAGCTTGGTCAAAAACCACGGAAACTGGGCGACCCCCATGTAGACACCGGTGCGACCTTCGGGAGCGATCTCGGCGGCGTACTGGAGGAAGCGCGGCTGCCACATGGCCTCGCCGATGGTCATGATGAGCAGGTAGGCGAACAGAAGGTAGCCGTTGGTCCCGATTGCGAGCAGGAACGCCGGCGCCGCCATGATGAAGGTGCCGGTGATCATCATGCTGTAGACCTTCCGCTTCTGGGTCATGGCGGCGACGATGGGCGCAAAGAAGAAGATCAGGATCGGGTTGAAGTTGGCGGCGATCTCGAAGTACTCGCCGATCCAACCCTCGTAGGCGCGGTTGATGTACGGCGGCAGCACGAGCCAGTTGTACGCGAACAGAGTCTGGACCGGAATCAGCGCGAAGATGAAGAAGGTGAACTTGAGGTCGGTGAAGGGGTGGTTCACCAGCCAGTCCTTGACGCCGGCCCAGAAGCCGACCGGGCCGGCCGCCGGATCCACCGCGCCCTCGGAGGCCGCGGCTTCGGCTGCGGCCTCGGCCGTCTCGCCTCGCTCCGCGGCCTTGATCGCGGCGGTCTCGGCCTTGGCGGTGGCGATGGCGTCGGCCACGGTCTTCTTGCTGAGCAGCACGATGGTGATGATCAGAGCGGCGACTGTCATCGCCGCGTAGACCCAGAACACGCCGCCGATGCCGAGCCCGAGATAGTCGTCGTCGCGGAGCAGAAACGCGAAGGTCGGCAGCCAGCCGCCGAGGTTCATCAGCGCGTAAAGCATGGCAAACGCCATGCCGGCGGTCTTCGGGTTGGTGAACTGCCGGACGGCGGTGTAGGCCGCCGGCTGGTACATGCCATAGCCGACGACGATGAGCAGGATTCCCGCCATGGTCACCAGGTGCAGCGTCGACCACAGGCCGGCCGGGTTGAAGACATAGCCCGCGCCGGCGATCAGCACTCGCCCTCCGAGCAGGAACAGGAACGCCCAGATCAGTGCCCGTCGGACGCCGAACTTGTCGGCGACGAAGCCGAGAAAGAACATCGACAACGTGATCCCGGCAGTCAGCACGCCGACCATGAGGCCGGCCGGAACGTCCGGATCCGGCACGCCGGTGAACACGAAGTCCGAAAAGTAGATGGCGAGGTAGCTGAGGACGCCGAAGTAAGCCGTGCCCTCGAGGACGTACGCGAGGTTCACGCCCCACAGGGCGCGCGGCGCGTTGACCAGGTCGATGAACGGTTGGACGATCTCGCGCAGAGGGTTCTTCGGGGCGTCGGCTGGGCTCGTCTCGGTCATGTCTCCTCCTCGCACGTGTCGGGGCATTGTACATCCCGGCACGCCCGCCGGCGGCGATTGAACTCGCGGGGATCGAACCGGTTGCTGATTCGGATTTCGT
>JASFPU010000372.1:0-4099 GCA_050115855.1 Holophagae bacterium | reverse complement strand
GTGCTCCAGGACGACGAGACGCGGTTCCTCCGCCGACCCCTGACTCACGGCCAGGATGCCGCCCATCTTCTCCTTGAGCAGCTCCTTCTTCCCGAGCACGGTCACACGCAGGCCGCTCAGCCCCTCCGCCATCTCCCGCGCCGCAAGTGCCATTCCCTCGGGGGTGAGGTCGTTGCCGGGCCGGTTGGCGAGGTCTCGTGCGAGCTGCACCGACGTTCGGACGAGCCGAACCGATTTCAACCGCGTCTCGAGATCCTCCTCGCTCTCCTTGGCGAGGGGCAGAATGTGGAGACCGTCGATCTTGTCGAACTCGTTCTTCTTCGACTTGTAACGATCGAACGTGTAGTCGGCGATCGACGCCTCGCGGAGTGCGAACAGCCGTGCGTCGGCCTCGGACAACCCGTGCACCCTCGCCGACACCGCGAGGCCGATCTGGTACTCGCGGTTCTTGGTGGCCTGTCGCATGACCCGCCGCAGTGCTGAGCGGAGCTTGCCGTGCGTGAGTTCCTTGGCCTCGCCCAGGCCGACAAAGGTGACGCGACGGGCGAGATCCAGCGGGCACTCGCCCGAGATCAGCTCGCCCTCTTCGCCGCGCGGCGCCAGGCCCTTGACCTTGTTGCGAAGCGCGCGTTTCTCTTTGGCCTCGAACGCGATGTTGCCGATCGGGTCGCTCCCGGCCGTGTGCAGGATGTAGATGCAGTCGAGTGGCTCGTCAGGTGCCGTGCGATACTGGTAAAGATCCGCCATGGGTTGGTTCAACCCTCCTTTGCATACAACTCGGCCGCGCATTTTAACATATCCATCTGGAAATTTCTAAACATCTGATTTGGATAGTACTTGAGCGCGTTCGTGATGGGTTTGCGGGGGATCTCCGAGTAATCCGGCATGAAGGTTGCTTCCCGCGTCCGTTCGTGGGATGCGCGTTGCCGTCAGCGAGTACACTGGAGCGAGGAACACGGCGGGCGCATCCGGCACCGCTCGGTCCGACGATGGAGAGAGATCATGAGTCTGATGAGCATGACCGGTTTCGGCCGGGCCCACGGGACGATCGCGGACGGCATGACGGTGGGGGTTGTCGTCCGCTCGGTCAACCACAAGTACCTCGACGTGGTTGTCCGAACCAACACGCGCGACGACGTACCGGAGCTCGAGGCAGCGGTGCGGACATCGGTCGTGGAGGCACTCGAGAGGGGCAGGGTCACCGTTCAGGTGCATCTCGAGCGGACCGGTCCGCAGCCGGTTCGGGTCGTCGTCAACCCCGAAGCGGTCGCCAGCCTGTGCAATCAGCTGGTCGGGCTCCGACTGCCAGCCGGCGTCACCGATAGGGTCGGGCTCGGCGAGATACTGTCGATCCCGGGCCTGGTCTCGGTGGAGTCGGTGATCGCCGGGCCGAGCGATGACGAGATTCGGGGTGTCGGGACCCTCGCCTCGCAGGCGGTTGCCGACCTGGTGGAGATGCGCCGGTGCGAAGGCGAGGCGCTCGGCCGTCGCATCGCCGATGATGTCCGGCAGGTCGAGGCGTTCGTCGACTGGATCGAGCCCCGTGCCGACGAGTTCCGCGGACTGATCCTGGGAAGGATGAGAGGCAGACTCGCCGAGCTGGTCGGGTCTGACACCGCGGTCGAGCCCGAGCGGGTGGTCCAGGAGGCGGCATTGATCGCCGACCGCAGCGACGTGACGGAGGAGGTCGTCCGCTTGCGGTCCCACCTCGAGAGCTTTGGCGAGAGATTGACGTTGGACGGCGCGGTCGGCCGTGCGTTGGATTTCCTGTGCCAGGAGATTCTCCGTGAGCTCAACACGCTGGGCTCGAAGTGTCGGGAGGTCGGTGTCGCCGAACGGCTGGTGAACGCCAAGGCCGCATTGGAACGGGTCCGCGAGCAGGTCCAGAACCTCGAGTGAGTCTCTGCTAGGATCGGCGATCGGGCCATCCGAGGAGGGTTATGTCGCGCCGTCGCCGGACACGGGGTCGTCTCCAGGCACGCATGGCGCGCGCCATCGCGTTTGCCGTCGTGGTCAGCCTGGTGATCAGCACGAGCACCGTGGTCCTCTATCGGTACTTCACGATGCGCGAGTCGCTCGAGGTCGAGGCGCGGTACTTCTGCTCCCTGGTCCACGTTCCCCTGGTCCAGATCTCGTTGATGTACGACAGCGTCGGGATCAACGACATCATCGAGGCGCGGGTCGATCGGCTGTTGCACCTCAACTCCGATGTCCGCGAGGTGCAGATCATCCGCGGCAACGGCTCGGTCGCGTTCTCGGCGACGCGGGATCGCGTGCGCCTGTGGCCATTCGGCGTCACGGCGCCGTCGGTCGACGACCTCGCACTGCGCGAGCCGCTGCCGGAACGGTCGCCGATCGGAGAACGGGTGCGGGTCAACGGCCGCAGTGTCTACCGCGTCGTGGTGCCCTCGGAGCGCCCGCACGAGCCGTGGTCGATGTCGCTCGTCGCGACCTTCGGTTACGACCAGGTGAACCGGCAGCTCTGGCGCGGTTTGGCGCTGTCGGCGATCGCCCTCGCCGTCGGCCTCCTGGTGACGCACCAGGTGTCGCGCGCCCTGGCGCGGGGCATCACACGCAATCTCGACGATCTCCATGCCGGCGTGCGACGCATTCGCGCGGGTCGACTCGAGGATCGGGTCGACATCCACTCCGACGACGAAATCGAGGAGCTCGCCAGCGCCTTCAACGAGATGACGGATGAGCTGCAGCAGACCATCGGCCGGCTGCGCAGCGCGAACCGGGAGCTGCAGACGATCGACGAGACCAAGAGCAACCTGCTGGCCAACGTGTCGCATGAGCTCAGGACACCGCTGACGGCACTCAAGGGTTTCCTCGAGCTTCTCGAGGACGGTGAGCTCGGCCGGCTCGGCGACCGTGCCGCTCGAGCTGTCAGTGTCTGTCGCCGAAATGTCGACCGCCTGGCGCTTCGCGTCGAGGATCTGGTGCAGCTGTCACACGTCGAGACGCCGTGGCCGGCCTCGACGATGACCGGTCCGGTCGCGGTCGACGCGATCATCCGGCTCGCGGTCGAGATCTTCGAGCCCCGCTTTCGCGCCAAGTCGCATCGCGTCGAGGTCGATGTCTCGAGCGAGCTGCCCCGGGTCGAAGGTAACTCGGAGCAGCTGGAACGGGTCGTGCTCAACCTCGTCGACAACGCGATCAAGTTCACACCCGATGGCGGCTCGATCCGTATCAGCGCCGAAGAGTGTGACCATGACGGTCGAGCAGGTGTGCTGATGCGCATCGTCGACACCGGCATCGGCATTCCGGTGGGCGAGGAGGTCAGGATCTTCGACCGTTTCCACCAGGTCGACCCGAGCATCCGGCGCCGGTTCGGTGGGATGGGGCTCGGGCTCGCGCTGGTCCACCACACCGTCGAGGCGCACAGCGGCGTGGTGTGGGTGGAGAGCGAGGAAGGTGAGGGATCGAGCTTCTTCGTCTGGCTGCCGTGCTCGACCCACCGACAAGTGATATAGTTTTTGATCCGGATATCCACTCTTCGAACCGGCGTTGGAGCACACCGTGAACCGAATCTACGTCGTCGACGATGAACCAGACATGGTCGAGCTCCTGGCGACCGTGCTCGAGGGCGAAGGGTACGACGTCGAAGCCTACACCGACGGCAGAGCGGCACTGGCTCGGGTGCTCGAGGAGCCGCCGGAGCTGCTGCTGCTCGACCTGATGATGCCCGACCTGGACGGGTTCGAGCTGCTCAAGCTGCTGCGGCTCGATGCCCGGGGCAGAGAGGTCGTGGTGCTCGTGGTCTCCGCCCGAACCGGACACCGGGCCCAGCTCGAAACCCTGCAGCTCGGAGCGAACGCGTACATCTACAAACCATTCTCACCGCGCGAGCTGGTGAGCCAAGTGCGCCAGTTGCTCGCCGCGCGCGAGGGCGAGACGAGTGACTGAGGACGGCCGACCGCTCGATCTGATCGAGATGCGGACCCGGCTGCTCCAGTACCGGGCGAGCCTGTTCGATCCGTCGACCAAGCTACCGACGCTGCCGGTTGTCGTGGATCGGGTGCGCCGCCTGCTCGACGACAAGGGGACCGTGCCGGTGTTCGTCATGCGGCTCGAGCACGAGCAGCATCTCGAGCGG
>JASFPU010000371.1:0-4124 GCA_050115855.1 Holophagae bacterium | reverse complement strand
CGCCCTCGGGCGGCTGCTCGGCACGGCGGTCCGGGCCGGCCGCACCGATCGGTCGCGGGTCGTCAACCACCGATGGGACCTGGCCGAGACCTTCGTCACGGTCGGCGTGGTCTCGGCGGCCGAGATCCGCCACGCCAGCGGCGGCGTCCTCGACCTCGAGGTCCCGGTGCGGCTCAACCGGCTGGTCGGCGACCCCGCCGGCGAGCGGCCCTACGACCACCTGATTGTCTGTGGACCGGTCTTCCCGCACGAGGTGGCGGGTTTCTCGGGCGGCAACAAGTACTTCGTGCCCGGCGTCGCCGGTCAGGAGATCATCGACGTCACCCACTGGATCGGCGCTCTGCTCACCAGCCGGGAGATCATCGGCGTCGCCGACACGCCGATGCGGCGCCTGATCGATCGGGCGGCGTCCTTCATCCCGACCCCGACCTCGCTCGCCGCCATGGTCATGCACGGCAACGATCTACGCGGCCTGTTCGTCGGCGACATGGACCAGGCCTGGCGGCGGGCGACCGAGCTGTCGGCCGAGCTCGACATCGTCTGGGTGGACGCTCCGTACCGCCGGGTGCTTTCCGTCGTTCCCGAGATGTACGACGACCTGTGGACCGGCGCGAAGGGCATGTACAAGCTCGAGCCGGCCATCGCGGACGGCGGCGAAGTGGTGATCTACGCACCGCACATTACCGAGGTCTCGGTGGTGCACGGGCGGATTCTCGACGAGATCGGGTACCACGTGCGCGACTACTTCACCGCGCAATGGGATCGCTTCAGCCACCTGCCGTGGGGCGTCCTCGCCCACTCGACGCACCTGCGCGGGACGGGAACCTACGTCGATGGCGTCGAGCATCCTCGCATCGACGTCACGCTGGCGACCGGCATTCCGCGATCACGCTGCGCGCGGATCGGTCTCGGCTACCTCGATCCGGAGACGATCGACCCCGAGGCCTGGGCCGGACGCGAAAACGAGGGCGTGCTGCTCGTCCGCCGGGCGGGAGAGCAGCTCTATCGGGTGCGGGGTCGTGGAACCAGTTCATGATCACCACACGCCAGGACGGTGTCCGCTCTTCTGAAGTGCGCGGACTATTGAGTTTGAGGCGTTCCCGATCCCGATCCCGGATGGTTCGATTTCGGGAACGGGATCGGGATCGGGGTCGGGATCGAACGGTGAAGAGGTCTGGTTTCTCTATCAGACGAGGCGTCGCCTCGCGGTGTAGCGGAACTCAGAGTGAAAGAAGTTGATTCAACACGGAGGAGCGAATGACGGACACGGCGGATTTCGGACTCATCGGGCTCGCGGTCATGGGCCAGAACCTGGTTCTCAACATGGACGACCACGGCTTCAAGGTCGCGGTCTTCAACCGCACCACGTCGGTGGTCGACGAGTTTCTCGAGGGCGGGGCCAAGGGCACCGGGGTGGTCGGAGCGCACTCGCTCGAGGAGCTGGTCGACGCCCTCGCCCGACCGCGGCGGGTGATGCTGCTGGTCAAGGCCGGGCCTCCGGTCGACGACTTCATCGAGCGGCTGATCGCCCTGCTCGAGCCGGGCGACATCATCATCGACGGCGGCAACTCGAACTACCACGACACGATCCGCCGCACCGCGAGGGTCGAGGACGCCGGGCTGCTGTACATCGGCACCGGCGTCTCGGGCGGTGAGGAGGGGGCGCGCCGGGGGCCGTCGATCATGCCCGGCGGCTCGCCCGCCGCGTGGCAGCACGTCAAGCCGATCTTCCAGGCGATCTCGGCCAAGGTCGACGACGGTTCGCCGTGCTGTGAGTGGGTCGGCGAGAACGGAGCGGGGCACTTCGTCAAGATGACCCACAACGGCATCGAGTACGGCGACATGCAGCTGATCTGCGAGGCCTACCAGTTGATGAAGGACGGCGCCGGTCTCGACCACGACCGGATGCACGGGGTCTTCGTCGAGTGGAACCGAGGCGTGCTCGATTCCTACCTGATCGAGATCACCCGCGACATCCTCGGTTTCCGGGACGAGCACGGCGAGCCGCTGGTGGACAAGATCCTCGACACCGCCGGCCAGAAGGGCACCGGCAAGTGGACCGCCATGTCCTCGCTCGACATGGGCGTGCCGTTGACCCTCATCGGCGAGGCGGTCTACGCGCGGTTCCTGTCGGCGCGCAAGGACGAGCGCGTCGCGGCGTCGAAGGTGCTCGGCGGACCCGATGGGACGACGTTCGAAGGGAATGTCGACGGGTTCGTCGACGACCTCGGTCAGGCCCTCTACGCGGCGAAGATCGTGTCGTACGCCCAGGGCTACATGCTGATGCGCTCGGCGGCGAAGGAGTACGGCTGGAAGCTCAACAACGGCGGCATCGCGTTGATGTGGCGCGGCGGCTGCATCATCCGCTCGGCCTTCCTCGGCAAGATCAAGGAGGCTTTCGACCGGGATCCCGAGCTCGAGAACCTGCTCCTCGACCCCTACTTCGCCGATCAGGTGCAGCGCGCCCAGCCGGCGTGGCGCCGGGTGGTGGCGACGGCGGTCGGCCTCGGTGTGCCGGTGCCCGCACTGGCGAGCGCGCTCGCCTTCTACGACGGCTATCGACAGGACCGTTTACCCGCCAACCTCCTCCAGGCCCAACGGGACTACTTCGGCGCCCACACCTACGAGCGGGTCGACCGGCCGAGGGGCGAGTTCTTCCACACCGACTGGACCGGGCACGGCGGCGACACGACCGCGAGGACCTACACCGCGTAGGCCATGGCAAATTTTGAATGATGAATTTTGAATGATGAATGACGGATTGAGGGGCGAGAGAGGATCTCGTCGGAGCGTGGAGAGGTGGTCATGGCTGAGCTGAGGATCAGAAACGACGAGTGTGCGCTCGATTTCCTGTCCCTGGGTTCTTTGGTCCATCGCCTGGATCCGGGCCGAATCCCATTTCGGAAGGCGCGTTCGGTGGCGATCCACGTTTCGGGTGGCGAGTACAACGTCGCCGCCAACCTGGCGGACTGCTTCGGCCTGAAGACCGGGATCGCCACCGCCATGGTGGACTACGGCATCGGAGAGCTGGTCCAGACCCGGGTCAAGGAGATGGGTGTCCGACCGTTCTACAGGTGGTTCACGCACGACGGCGCCCGTGGACCGAACATCGCGACCGTCTACAGCGATCTCGGCTACGGCGTCCGACCGCCGGTGGTCTTCTACAACCGGGCGAATGAAGCCGGCGCCATGCTCAAACCGGGCGACTTCGACTGGGGAGCGATCTTCGGCGAAGGCGTCCGTTGGTTCCACTCCGGGGGAATCTACGCGGCCCTGTCGACGACGACCTCCGAGCTCATCATCGAGGCCATGACGGCCGCGAAGCACCACGGCGCCGTCACGTCCTTCGATCTGAACTACCGCGGCAAACTGTGGGAGTCCATCGGTGGACTCGAAGCCGCGCAGAGGACCTTCAAGCGGATCGTCGAGCATGTCGATGTCCTGATCGGCAACGAGGAGGACCTGCAGATGGGGTTGGGCGTCACGGGCCCCGACGTCGAGAAGAAGTCGAAGCTGGACCCGTCCGTCTTCTTCGAGATGATCGCCGAGGTCAACCGCGACTTCCCCGACGTGAAGGTGGTGGCCACGACCCTCAGGGAGGTCGAGACCGCTAACCGCCATCAGTGGGGAGCCGTGATCTGGTACGACGGGCAGCGGGCGATCTCGCCGACCTGCGAGCTCGGTGTCCTCGATCGCATCGGCGGTGGCGACGGCTTCGCATCGGGGTTGATCTACGGCATGCTGGACGGACGTGAGCTGGACGATGTCGTTCGTCTGGGGTGGGCCCACGGCGCCCTGTCCACGACATTCCCGGGCGACGTGACCATGGCCAGGCTGCCGGAGGTCGAGGCCTTCGCGAAAGGCGGCTCAGCCCGGGTGCAGCGGTGATCAATCGGCTGGCACCGATCAAGACGGCCTGTGTGATATTTTTTCTCGATGCGCCCGATCGCTCTGCTGACCGACTTCGGTCTCGCCGATCACTACGTCGGCGTGCTCCACGCCGTGCTCGAGAAGCACGCGCCTGCGGTGGTGCGGATCGACCTGGGTCACCTGGTGCCACCCGGCGACGTCTGGGCGGCGTCGTTCCAGCTGCGCTGCGCGTGGCCCTCGCTTCCGGCGGGCTG
>JASFPU010000370.1:0-4132 GCA_050115855.1 Holophagae bacterium | reverse complement strand
GCGATCAGGCGGCACGACCTGGAGCGCCTGGGCGAGCTGATGAACGTCTGCCAGGGGCTGCTCAACGGGCTGCAGGTGTCGAGCTGGGAGCTCGAGGAGCTGATCCAGATCGCGCGCGAGCACGGCGCGCTCGGCGCCAAGCTGACCGGCGGCGGCGGCGGCGGCTCGATGATCGCGCTGTGCCCCGACTCCGCACCCCGCGTGATGGCCGCCATGCGCGACGCCGGCTACCAGGCGATGGAGGTGCGTCTTGGCTGAGCACGACATCGATCCGACCGGGGCGGTGGTGTCGAGCGAGGATGAGCCGCTCATCCTGGTCGACGACGCCGATCGTGAGATCGGCCACCTGAGCAAGGGCGAGTGCCACGACGGGGCCGGCGTGCTGCACCGCGCCTTTTCGCTCTTCGTCTTCAACCCGGAGGGCGAGCTGCTGCTCCAGCAGCGCAGCGCCGACAAGCGGCTGTGGCCGCTGTACTGGTCCAACAGCTGCTGCTCCCACCCGCGCCGCGGCGAGACGATGGAGCTCGCGACCGGGCGGCGGCTGGCGCAGGAGCTCGGCATGAGCGCCGACCTCGACTATCTGTTCAAGTTCCAGTACCGTGCGCAGTTCGACGGTCTGGGCTCGGAGCACGAGCTGTGCTGGGTCTTCGCCGGCACCAGCCACGACGAGCCGCGGCCGAACGTCACCGAGGTCGCCGCGGTTCGGTGGGTCAGCCCCGACGAGCTCGATCGCGAGTTCGAAACCAACTCGGCCGTCTTCACGCCGTGGTTCACCATGGAATGGCCGCGGGTCAAGCGCCACCTGTGAGCAGTCGGACGGAGCATCGAGCGATCAGGAACGGACACGCCTCCGATCCGACAGCTCCGCACGTTCTCGGGATTCGACAGCCAGCCTGCCCATGGAAGCACCGCGACGAGCGCTAGAACCCCCACCCGAGGCTGCCGGTGATCGTCCACCTTCGACCTTCGCCGCCGTCGACCCGGGCGAGGAGGCCGAGACCGACGTTGGCCTGGGCAACCGGCACGCCGAGCTCGACACCGGCGAAGGTCCGATTGCCCGGAACCCAGCCGTCGTCGCCCCAGGTCCGCAACACCGTGAGCTTGTACGCGAGCCCGATGTACGCCGCACGCAGGAACGCCCCGCGGCGCCCGGTCGAGCCGCCGATCCTGGCCCAGCCGACGCTGAACCGGATCCCGCCGAGTCCAGGCTCGAGCTCGGCGAACGGTCCTCGGAAGTTGCACGGCGTTCGGCAATCATAGCTCGCTGGCTGGGACGTCGCCATGACTGCGAGCGACGCCGACACGACCTGAGGGTAGCTGAGGTGGAGCCCGGCGAGACCGAGGGCGAACCGCCGGCGATCGGCATCGTCCGCGGCGATCGCCTCGACCAGGCTCGAGCCGTCGGCCGGCATCGCCGGTGCCGGTGATGGGTCGGCCGGCACCGCCCCGACCTGCCGGATCTTTGCGCCGCACACCGCTTCGAGGCCGAACCCGTCGGGATCCGCGAGGTCGCCGGCGGCGACCTTCTCGGCGACGAGCTCGTCGACCGAGGAGCGACGATCGAGCTCGCGGTAGCGCCGACGCTCGGCAATGACCCGTGGATCGTCGAGCCGGTCACAGTAGCCCTCGAGCACCGGCCGCACCTTCCGCCACCGGCGTTTCCCGTAGATCGGCGGTTGGTACGACTCGTCCCAGCGCGGGGTCACGTAATCGCGCAGGTCGAGCGGCCGAGCCACCGTCCAACGACCGTCCTCCAGTGCCAGGATCGCGTCGTCCGTGTCGCACAGATCCCGGTACATCTGCATGCCTGCGTGACTCGCCTCGAGGTCTGCCACCGACAGGACCCCGGCCGACAGCCGGCCGAGGATCAGGCTCTCCTCGAGCAGGCCGCGTTCGACCGCTCCACGCTCGGCCTCGGCGACCGGTCTGCCGTTGGCGAGCCGCCGGTGGAACTCCGCGTAGTAGGTCCATCCCGACGACACGAAGTGGGCCAGCTTGTCGGTGCCGAACCGTACCCCCGCGACCGAGATGGTCGGCGTGAACGGCATCCAGGTCGCCGGGTCGAACAGCGGGTGATTGGAGTACAGGTTGCCGTGGGTGTAGTCGCGCTGCGCCTCGGCGCCGTCCGGGATGCGCGCCACCCACCGGGAGTTCCACGCCCAGTTCTGGATCTCGTGCAGCAGCAGGAATCGCATCCGGCTGCGGTAGGCGGCCGCCACTTCGCGGCAGATCGGCGCCGGCAGATCGCCCGGCAGCTCCGCCAGGGTCCGCTCGAGCTCGAGGTTGAAGCGGGCATTGACTGCTTCGGTCGAGTCGGCGAGCGGTCGATTCCAGGCCCAGTACTGGTCGGTCTCGAGTGCGGACGCACCGGCCGCGGCCAACATCAGCGCCGCGACGACACCGGATCGCACCATCATCAGAAGTCGTCCTCCGACTCGGCGAGCTCGTCGATGACGGTCTCGGGAGCGAGCGGGACGCCGGTGCGGTAGGCGGCGCGGGCGATGACGTGGGACGCGACTGGCGCGGTGAGCAGCAAAAAGACGCAGACCACCACCACCCGGACCGTGATCGCGGCATCGCCGAAGTGCAGGGCGACCGCGCCGAGCACGAGCGCGGCGCCGAGGGTCCCGGCCTTGGAGCTGGCGTGCATCCGGGTCAGCAGATCCGGCATTCGGAGCAGACCGAGCCCGGCCACTGTCATGAAGGCGAGCCCGAGGGCGGCGACGACAGCCGCGATCACGGCCGTCCCCGGCGTTCGAGGTAGCGCGCGAAGGCCACGGTGCCGACGAAGGTGATGATCGCGAGCACCATGGCGACGTCGAGGAAGACCGGATTGTCGGTGGCGATGGCCGACACGCCGGCGACCGCCACCGCCACCGCGGCCATGAAGTCGAAGGCGACGACGCGGTCGGGCAGGCTCGGACCGACGAGCAGCCGGATGAAACCGAGCACCAGGGGCAGGCCGAGCAGGGCGAGCAGGATCTCCGACCAGGCGACGGTCATCGCAGCAGCTCCAGCACCCGGCGTTCGAAGCCGCGCTTGATCTCCGTCTTGAGGACGTCGGGATCGTCGACGAACATGGCGTGGACGAAGAGACGGGTCCGGTCCGCCGCGACATCGAGGCTGAGGCTGCCGGGTGTCAGGGTGACCAGATTGGCCAGGACGGTGATTTCGGTGTCGCTCGCCTCCTCGAGGGGCACGGCGATCACCCCGGGCCGGCGGCGGGCGCGCGGGGTCAGCACGTCCCAGGCGACCCGGAGGTTGGCGAGCACGAGCTCGTAGACGAAGAAGGCGAGAAAGCCGACCGCCGAGAACAGCTTGCCGAAGTAGCGCGTCGGTCCGAGCACTGGCTTGGCGAGCCACAGGACTCCATAACCGACCACGAAGCCGACCGCGAGCTGGGCGATGTCGATCGACCCGACCACCGCCGCCCAGAGCAGCGCGAGCATCAGATTGAGCGACAGCACCCTCATGGCGGGGCCGCCAGCAGACCGGCCGCGGCCCGGTAGGCGTCGACGTCGAGCAGCTCGACCGCCGCCCGGTCGGCGACCCCGAGCAGCGCCTGGGGATACAGCCCGATGGCCACGGTGAGCGCGGCGAGCAGCGCGATGGGGGCCACCATCAGCACCAGACCGCGCCGGTCGGGCGACGGCAGCGGTTCGGGCGGGTCCTTCCAGAACGCCTCGTTCCAGATCTTGACCATGCTGAGCAGGGTCAGCAGCCCGGCGCCCAGGGCGGCCGCGAGGACGATCCAGGCCTCGGCGGCGACCGCGGCCCGGATCACTCCGAGCTTGGCCCAGAACCCGGACAGCGGCGGGATCCCGGCCAGGCTCGCGGCGGGAATCAGGAACAGGGCGGCGAGCCACGGCGCCGCGGTCGTGAGACCGCCGAGGGGGCCGAGCTCCTCGGTGCCGCCGAATCGGCGGATCACCCCGGCAACGAGAAACAGGTTGGTCTTCACCAGAATGTGGTGCGCGATGTAAAACACTGCCGCCGCCAGCGCCAACCGGCGGACCTCCGCCCCTCCGGCGCCGACCAGACCGAGCCCGACGACGATGTAGCCGATCTGACTGACGATGTGGAAGCCGAGAACACGTCGCACGTGGAACTGGGCCACGGCGCCGACGACACC
>JASFPU010000369.1:0-4133 GCA_050115855.1 Holophagae bacterium | reverse complement strand
GACCTCGGTAATACAAGTGCACAGGTCATCATCGCCCAGGTCATCTTCGCGGACGTCGCACTGAGTTGCGAAGTCTATTTCCCCGACGAGACCGCTTGGGGATTTGGACCCTGCGAATTCGACAAGAGCTGGGGCTGGTACTTCGGCTTCTGCGCAGACTGACCGAACACGAATCGTGACCACGCCCCTCGGGCGTGTCGCGCGACAGCGGGGGAGCTCCGGCTCCCCCGCTTCCTTGTGCGGCCGGCTCAGTCCGTCTCGACCGAGGGCCTGGACTCGACCCGGTCGAGCTTCCACACGACCTGGTTGACGTGATCCGGGCAGCCGATGGTGGCGGTGCCCTCGGCGCTCTCCCAGGGGAAGGAGCCACCGAAGCGCAGCGCGGTCAGGTAGGGCAGGCACGACGAGAACCCGCCCATGCAGATCCCGCCGGGCGTCTTGTTCTTCACCAGCCACTCATCGCCCGGTTTGTGACCGTTGGGGCACGTCCCCTTGACCTCGAGAACTCTCATCCGGACCGCGTGGCTGTTCGCCATCACTCCCCTCCCCTCACGGCATCTGGCTGCCGCCGCTGACCGGCACGTAGGCGCCGCTGACAAAACCGGTGACGTCTGACGCCATCGCCAGCACCGCCCCGGCGACGTCCTCGGGCAGGGCGTTGCGGCCGAGCGGCGTCATCCGCGCCATGGCCTGCTTCTGCTCCTCGGGCATGAAGGCCGTGGCGTCGGTGATGGTCAGCCCCGGCGCCACGACGTTGACCCGGATGCCGTGCGGCCCGAGCTCGAGCGCGAGCGACTTGGCGAACGCGTCGAGCCCGGACTTGGCGGTGCTGTGGGCGATGAAGCCCGGTCCCGGGTGGCGCGACAACCCGCTCGACACCGCGATGAGACAGCCCGAACCGCGCTCGATCATGCCTGGCACCACCGCTTTCGCGCAGTGGAACGCGGCACCGAGCTCACCGAGCAGCTTGGCCTCGAACGCGGCCCACTCGTACTCGATGAAGGGCACGATGGGAAACTGGATCGCGGCGTTGATGACCATGGTGTCGACCGGGCCGAGCTCGGCGGTGGCGCGCTCGACCATGGCGTCGACCTGCGCGCGTTCACGGACATCGGCCTGGATCGCGACCGCACGCCCGCCGGCGGCCTCGATGGTCGCCACGACCTCGTTCGCAGCGGCCTCGCTGCCGTGGTAGTTGACCGCCACCGCGGCGCCGTGCGCCGCGAGCAGCTTCGCCGTCGCCGCACCGATGCCGCGGCTCGCCCCTGTCACCAGCACGATGCGCTTGTCCATCATCGTCATCTTCATCGACCTCCTTCACACGTATTCGTTCCAAGTGTAATGCGACACGCCACCGGCAGGCCCGCCCAACTCCGTCCGAATCGGCCCCCACCGTCACCCGATCCGGCCGTCCTGATCCGACGCGCCGAGCTGCGCCCGCTCTACCGGCGGCAGACGGTGCCAGCTTCCGGCGAGCCACGTCACACCGTCGAGGAAGGCGCGCGCACGATCGGTGTGCGGACAGACCTGCTGCACCAGCTTCCAGAATGCCGGCGAGTGGTCTGCGTACACGACGTGGGCGAGCTCGTGCGCCACGACGGCCTCGAGCACCCACGCCGGCATCTGGCGGAGCGCCGCGTTGAGGTGCATCGTCCCGGTCCGGGCGCTGTAGCTCCCCCACCGGGCGCGCTGGACGGTCGAAAACCTCGCGGCCTCGACCTTGGGCGGCGTGGCGAAGCGCAGCGCGACCCGTCGCGCCAGCGCCAGCGCGTCGTCGGCACCATTCACGGTTCGTGCCCGCTCACGTCGGACCAGCCGTCGGCCGAGCTCGCAGACGACCCGGTCGAGCTCCACCTTCGACACCTCCGGTGGCGCGCTCACCCGAAGCTCGTCGCCAACCAGCCGGGCGTTGATGTTCTTGACCCGCTTGCGGGTGACCCGCAGTGTGAGGGTCACTCCATCGATCGTGATCGATCGCTGCGGCGCCGCCATACTGCGAGTGTACGTGAGATCTGGACGTGAGATCTTCGTCAGGACTGAGCAGCCGGCCGACGAACCCCGCCGCCGCCCGATGACGCCGCTACTGGGAAATCTTCTCGACGAACGCCTTGGCGGCGTCCTCGGCGCGCCGGGTGCGCGTGCGCCGGTCGTTGGCGACGGTGATCGTGCGCCGTCGCCTTTCCCGGCCCGAACGGCGCTCGACCGTCGTCTTCTCGCTGCGGGCCAAGCCGCGCACGCGCGGCAGCACGACCAACAGAACCAGGGTGACGGTCAAAACAATGATGATCAGGACGCCGGTGTTCATGATCCGTGGTCACGACGATAACCGAACAAATGCATCGAAACAACCCATCGTGCCGTACTGTGCTGGGCTCTGAGAGTCACGACTTTTCTGCCCCACGAAACCGGGTATACTGAGCCGCGTTCGCGATTCGATCGCTCGTCCGCCAAGGAGGAATCCATGCCCCGTCCCCAGTTGAAGACGCTTCTCGCTGCCGTTGCCCTGGTGGCGCTCGCCGCCTGCTCGAGCACGACCGTCACCCGCGTGCCGACCGACGAGACCATCGATCTCTCCGGTCGCTGGAACGACACCGACAGCCAGACCGCGGCCCAGGATCTGGTCGACCAGTCGACGGCGACGCCGTGGGTCGACGAGTTCATGATGGAGCACGGCCAGAAGCCCGCCGTCATCATCGGCACGCTGCGCAACAAGACCTCGGAGCACATCGCGACCAAGACGCTGGTCGCCGACCTCGAGCGCTCGTTCATCAACTCCGGACGGGTGACGGTGGTCGCGTCGGCCGAGGAGCGCGACGAGCTCCGCACCGAGCGCGAGGACCAGCAGCGGTTCGCCTCCGAGGAGAGCATGAAGGCGTGGGGTCTGGAGAAGGGCGCCGACTTCATGCTGATCGGCGAGATCAACTCCCAGTTCGACTCCGAGGACGGCAAGGAAGTGAAGTACTACCAGGTCGACTCGTACCTGGTCGACCTCGAAACCAACGTCAAGGTCTGGGCCGGCTTCACCAAGATCAAGAAGTTCGTCGGCCGCAAGAAGTACAAGCCGTAGGCTCGTCGTGCGTTGGTCGGCGTCGATCCGCACCGGGGCGGCGCGCCTGGTTCCGGCGATCGTCCTCGTCGCCGCCGCCGGGTGCGCGACCTACGTCGCGTCCAACCTGGAGCTCCGGACTCTGCTCGAGGGTCAGGACTATCAGGATGCCCTCGCCCGCATCGATGCGCGCGCCGGCGGCCGCGACCGGCTGCTCGAGCTGCTCCAGCGCGGCCACGTGCTGCACTACGCCGGCCGGTACGACGAGTCGAACGTCGCCTTCCAGCAGGCCGAGGACCTGGCCGCCGAGCTCTACACGAGGAGCGTGTCACAGCAGGCGGCGTCCCTCATCGTCAACGACCTGACCATCGACTACCGGGGCAAGCCCTTCGAGCTCGCGATGGTGCCGTTCTACCGGGCGTTCAACTACCTGTCGCTCGGCGACAACGACGCGGCCCAGGTCGAGGCGCGCAAGGCGACAGTGGCGCTGGCCGACGCCGTCGAGGCGACGATCCGGGAGATCGACCGCCCCGAGGACCGGGCCGCAGCTCGAAAGCTCCAGGACAGCGGCTTCCTGCACTGGTTCTCCGGCATGCTGTTCGAGTCCGACGGTGCGTTCAACGACGCCTTCGTCGCCTATCGCAACGCGGCTCGCGCGTATCTTGCCGACGGCGACCTGACCGGCGTCGCACCGCCGAACGACCTCGGGCGCGACCTGGAGCGGGTTGGCCTCACCTACGGGTTCCGCGACGAGGTCGAGGCTCTGAGGAGCGCCTCGCCGGAGCTGTTCGCCGGCCCCGAGCCCGACAACCGCGGCGGTGACGGTGAGGTCGTGTTCGTCCTCGAGTCCGGCTGGATCGCGCCCCGCGACCAGGTCATCCTCAACGTCCCGATTCTGTCGTTCGATCGCCGCTACTCGTCCAACGAAGACTGGGCTCGGGAGCTCGTGAACCGGACGTCGCCGGGCTGGTCGACCGACGTCGACATCGAGTACTGGCTCACCGTCGCGGTGCCGAAGATGGGTCAACCGGTGCGCGGCCCCGTGACGGAGGTCCGTCTGTCGTCCGCCCGCAGCGCCGCGACCTCG